>CAXGTB010000085.1:0-6042 GCA_964012565.1 uncultured euryarchaeote
TACTGCTTCATGAGTCATCTCAGTCATAGTTGGATGTGCATGGATTGTCCCTGCAATGTCCTCTAATAGAGCGCCCATCTCAAGGGCAAGAGTCCATTCTCCAACAAGTTCACTAACATGAGTTCCAACTGCCTGAACACCTAGGATTCTGTGGTCATCTTCTCTAGCAACAACTCTCACGAAACCACCAGTCTTCTCAGCTTCTTGTGTTAGAGATCTTCCGTTTGCGGCCAATGGGAACTTACCAGTAATTACTGGATGTCCTGCTTCTTTAGCTTCTTCAGGTGACATTCCGACAGATACGATTTCTGGCTCAGTGAACACAATAGCAGGTACTGCTACTGGATTGTATGCTCTGTTTGTTCCAGCGATGATTTCTGCAACCATTTCACCCTGGAATGATGCTACGTGTGCAAGCATTTCTCCCAAATCAGAAACATCTCCAATTGCATATACCCCTTTCATGTTGGTTTGACATTGGTCATTTACCTTGACAAATCCTCTTTCATTTAGGGCAACACCTGTTGGTGCCAATCCTTCGCTACGTGGTCTGCGTCCAACGGTGACTAGTACTCTGTCAGCCTCAACAGACTGCATCTTTGATTCATCGTCGGTACTGTTCTTGTCGATGAAGTTAAGTTTGAGTTTTCCATTCTTGAGTTTTTCAACGCCCTTGGCAAATACACCGGTGTTTACTTTCACCTTGTTCTTCTTTAGGAACAATTCTAGTGGTCTGCGCAGTTCTTTGTCAAAGATAGGTAATACGCTATCCATTGCCTCTACAATTGTCACTTCAGCACCAAGCATTCGGTGAACTATTCCTAATTCGAGACCGATGTAACCTCCACCTACTACGACTAGGTGTTCCAGTTTTTCATCAATATCTAGTGCTTCTCTGCTGGAGATAACACCATCTCCATATTTCATGAAAGGTAACTCGATTGGAACGCTGCCGTTTGCAAGAATAACATTCTCTGCCTCGATTTGGACATCTCCAACAACTACAGTCTTTGCATCTTTGAATTCAGCCCATCCTGTAATCAGTTCCGCTCCAGAACTCTTCAGCAAGTGTTCAACACCTTTGTTCAAGCGGTCGACAATATCATCTTTCCATCCCTTTAATGCAGCCATCTCTAATTCTGCTGGTCCAGGAATTGAAATTCCCATGTGGCCACCCTTCTTAGCGTGCTTTGCTAAGTCGTGAAATTTATGAGCAGCGTGAATCATTGCTTTTGATGGAATACAACCACGAATTAAGCAAGTACCTCCTGCTCTTTCGCCTTCAACAATTACTGTATCCATACCTAATTGTGCTGATCTAATTGCAGCCACATATCCGCCTGGTCCTGCGCCTACAACCAATACCTTGCATTTTCGATTCTTCATTCAAATCAACCTCACATGAAGATTGTCGCTGGGTTCTCAAGTAGAGCCTTAAGTCTCTGAACAAGCATTGCTCCATCCCATCCATCGACCACTCTGTGATCCCATGAGGAGGATAGTCGCAACATCTTGCGAATTACAATTTGACCATTGCGAACTACAGGTGTATCGACAGCATTGTGAACTCCTAGAATTCCAACTTCTGGCTTGTTAATTATTGGAGTAGCTCCTAATCCACCCATTCGCCCTAGGCTGGTAATTGTGAATGTTGAGCCTGTCAATTCATCAAGTCCTGCTGTACCATCACGTGCTGCTTGACTTACTCTTTGCATTTCAGATGCAGATTGCCAAACATCTTGTGCTTCTACATGCTTTACGACTGGGACATATAGTCCTCTGTCGGTTTGTGTTGCAATTCCAAGATGAACTGCGTCATGTCTGGTTACAACTCCCTTGTCATCATCGAACAATGCATTGCAGACTGGGTTTTCACCAAGTGCTTTGACAAGTCCTTGCATGATAAACGGCAAGTAGGTCAATTTTGGTTGACCTTCACTACGTGTAGCATTCAGATGAACTCTCAATTCATCCAAGTGAGTGATGTCAACTTCTTCAAAGTATGAAAAGTGAGGGATTGTTGTGTATGATGCTGTCATACTTTCGGAAATCTTACGGCGCAGTCCAATAACTGGAACTTCAGTTGTTCCAGTCTTTGCACTTCTAGAAGGTCCGCCTGCAGCAACCGGGCTACCTGCGTCTTTCCATGAATCTAGGTCTGCATGAGTGATTCTACCTGCTGGTCCACTTCCCGCAACGGCGCTAAGATCAATTCCACTCTCTCGAGCACGCTGACGTACTGCAGGAGATGCAAGAGGCCTTGCTCCAGGGGCTGCTACAACAACTGGTGTTGGGGTAGGTGCTGGTGTTGGAGCCGGCTTAGGCTCAGGTTCAGGTGCTACCTCAGGTTCAGACTTTTCTTCTTCAACGACTTCTTCTACAGGCGCAGGTGCTTCTTCGACAGGAGTTCCTTCGCCATCGGTTTCGAATTCAATACAAACTTGGCCAACTGCAAGAATAGTTCCAGGTTCACCAACTATGGATTTTACAACACCATCTGTAGGTGATGGAATCTCAACGGTTGCTTTGTCGGTCATGACTGATAGAATCGGATCGTCTTCTTTGACAGTATCTCCAACAGATACCATCCATTCTACTACTTCTCCTTCTACAACTCCTTCTCCTATATCTGGCAGTTTGAATGCAAATATTCCCATGTTTATGCCTCCTGTGTTTTCTTAATAGCTTCCGCAATTCTCTCTGGGCTTGGAAGGTAGTCCCACTCAGTTGTATGAGGGAACGGTGTATCCCAGCCAGTTACTCGAATAATAGGTGATTCAAGATGCCAAAAGCATCTCTCTTGTATGGATGCGCTCATCTCAGCGCCAAATCCACTAGTCTTGGGTGCTTCATGTACAATGACAACGCGACCAGTCTTCTTTACTGAGTTAACTACAGTATCTCTATCCCAAGGGACAAGAGTTTGCAAGTCTATCAACTCTGCATTGATGCCGCTGTCCTTGATTCCTTTTTCTGCGACATGAACCATTGCGCCCCATGCGATAACAGTACAAGCGTCTCCTTCCATGACTACATCTGCCTGTTCTAGTGGAATTGAATAATGTCCTTCTGGAACATCAGCCTTTGAATGACCCTTCCAAGTTGGAACATTATGCGGGTCTCCATAAAACGGACCTCTGTAACATCTCTTTGGTTCGAAGAAAACGACTGGGTCATTGCATTCGATTGCACTGGTCAGTAGGCCCTTTGCATTATTTGGATTTGAACAATAAACAACTTTCAATCCAGGGGTATGTGTGAACTGAGATTCTGGACTCTGTGAGTGGTGGTGACCACCTTTTATTCCTCCACCAGCAGGTGTTCTGATTGTGACTGGTGTGGAAAATTCTCCACCTGAGCGATGGCGTAGTTTTGCGATTTCGTTTACAATTTGATCGTATGCAGGGAAGATGTAATCTGCGAATTGAATTTCTGCAACCGGGCGCAGTCCGTTCAATCCCATTCCGAATGCAATCGCTGCAATTCCACCTTCTGCTAGAGGGGCATCAAACACTCTGTGTGCTCCATGTTTGGCTTGTAGGCCGTCTGTGACACGGAATACTCCTCCGAAATATCCTACATCTTCTCCGAAGATTACTACATTGTCATGGACTTCTAGCATGTTATCTAGAGCGCTGTTTAGTGATTCAATCATGTTCATTTCTGTCATAATATCACCTCACTTCCCCAATTCCTCTCTTTGTTCTTGAACATGCCAAGGAACTTCTTCGTACACTTCTGTGAAAATTGTCGATGATGGAGGGAAAGGACCGTTTGCTAAATCTCCGAAAGTGCAAGCTTCTTTGTAAGCAGCCATGACTTCTGAATCGATTTTCTCTCTGAGTTCAGTATCCTTTTCTTCTGACCATGCTCCAATACTGATCAAATGATTCTTCAATCGCTCGACAGGATCACCACCTGGCCAACATTTGAATTCATCACCTGGTCGATAACGACTAGGGTCATCAGAAGAAGAGTGTGCTCCAGCACGATAGGTGTATACTTCGATGTATGTTGCACCCTTGCCTGCTCTTGCTCTTTCACGAGCCCACTTTGTAACAGAGTATAGTGCAAGGAAGTCGTTCCCATCGACACGAAGTGAAGGAATATCGTAAGCCAACCCTCTGGCAGCGAAATTAACGCCACCAGTTGCAAGGTTTTTGTGCGTTGAAATTGCCCACTGGTTGTTTACTACGTTGAGGATTACTGGAGGTTTGAATACCGATGCAAAGTTCAGACCGTAATGGAAGTCACCTTGAGCACTCGTACCATCTCCTAACCATGTGATTGTTGCTTGGTCGTCGCCTTTGTAAGCTGAAGCCATTGCCACTCCAACAGCCTGGCTGAATTGAGTGCCAACCGGGCTTGAAATGGAGATGAAGTATCCTTCTTTCCACGAATAGTGAACTGGCATTTGCCTTCCGCGAATATTATCTTCAGTATTTCCTATACAGTGACAAATCATACTTACCATGTCTCTTCCACGAACAAATTGTGCACCAGGTTGGCGGTATGAAGGGAAGATCCAGTCTGTATCATCAAGAGCCATAGTTTGAGCAATAGCGATTGCTTCTTCTCCAAATGATCGCATGTAGAATGATAACTTCCCAGTTCTTTGCATTTTGATCATACGGTCGTCGAAAATCCTCAACCTCATCATCATCTCTAGACCACGAATGAGTTCTCCTGCATCTAATTCAGGATCCCATTCACCCGATGCTGAGTTGTCGTCGCCCAGAACTCTGATCAAGCCGTGGGCATGGTCGTGAGTTTCAGGAGTAGTGCATGTAACAGGATCTGGTCTTGAAAGGTCTCCTGGCTGCTCTTTCCAAGAGCCACCAAAATCGGCCTCGTCTCCGGGCCTAAATGGGGCATCAGGTACAGTGTATGTGTCCATTGACCCCTTTTCTTTCCCCGACATATTACCCCTCACTCCTTTTCGGTTCTAAGCCTTGCTGATGCTCTGGCTAGCAGTTCGCCAGCCTTGTATGAAGACCTAACCAATGGCCCACACGCCCATCCAGAGAACCCCATCTCTTCGATTTGAGTACTCCATTCATCATATCGAGACGGTTCTGGGAATCTATCAACTGGTAGATGCTTAGGGCTAGGTGCAAGATATTGGCCGATTGTAACTAGGTCAACACCTGCATCTTTGAGTAATTTCAAAGCCTCAGTGATTTCTTCATCGGTTTCTCCTACTCCTACCATGATAGATGATTTTGTCAAGATGTCTGGTCTCAACCTTTTTGCCTCTTTTAGAATGCCAATGGATTGATCGAAACTTGCTCTTCTGTCCCTAACTCTTCTATCCAGTCTAGGTACACATTCTACATTATGAGCGAAAACCTCGAGTTCAAGACCAATTAGTAAATCTGCTAAGGCCTGATGATCGCCTGCAAGGTCACTACAAAGTAGTTCAAGACTTACATCCGGCGCTCTCTCCCTAACAGCTTCCAGGCATTTTCGATAATGTGCTGCGCCACTATCTGGTAAATCATCACGATTGACAACTGTGATTACAGCGTGATTGAGTCCCATTGTTGCTACGGCATCTGCTAGATTCTTGGGTTCATTCTGGTCAAGTGGCGGTGGAGTTTTGATTGATCCAACTGCACAGAATCTGCACGCACGAGTACATTCCTGTCCTGCTACCATGAAAGTTGCATCTTTCGCAGCCCAGCATTCGTGTATGTTAGGACAACGTGCTTCTTGGCAAACAGTATGCAAAGTATTCTCGGTTACCGTGGCCTTTGTTTCATTGAATTTACGCTGCAATTCACCGCTTGGAAGGCGGGTACGAAACCATTCAGGAAGGCGGGGTCTGGTCTTAGCCATACTCAATTTCCGTACGGTCATAGCGTCTCCCCCTCATTCATCCCGAAGGGATGGGGTGGAAAAAGGATAGGTATGGGAGTTTACGAGCATTGAAGGGTGAAATGACACAGGAGTAGGTATGCGAGTCGCAGTTGTGACAGGCGGGGCTAGAAGAATTGGAGCAGCAATTGTCAATTCATTATTAGATGATGATTGGGCAGTTAT
>CAXGTB010000086.1:0-5898 GCA_964012565.1 uncultured euryarchaeote
ATTTGAGTTATCTTAGCGTCTCTAAAGAAACGCTCAACAGGGAATTCCTTGGTGTATCCATATCCACCTAGTACCTGCACAGCACGCTCAGAGACCCACATTGCAGTATCTCCGGCGTACAATTTAGCCATACTTGCTTCCTTTGTATGCCTAGGACCACCGTTTTCGTAGTGCTCTTCCTTTGCCCATGAAGCTTTGTAGACAAGAAGTCTTGCTGCATCTATGCGTGTTGCCATGTCTGCAAGATAGGAGGTAATCATCTGATGATGAGCGATCGGCTTTCCGAACGCTTCCCTTTCGTGAGCATACTTCAGTGCTGCTTCATACGCCCCTTGAGCGATTCCTAATCCCTGAGCGGCAATACCGATTCTAGAGTTGTCAAGTGCATTCATTGCGATGGCGAAACCGTTGCCAGAGCCTTTGAGTACATTCTCTACTGGAACCTTACAGTTTTCTAGGACAAGTGTGCAAGTGTCTGAAGACCTAATTCCTAACTTGTCTTCCTTCTTACCAACGCTAAATCCTTCATATGATTGTTCAACGATAAACGCAGTTGTGCCGCCGTGCTTCTTGACGCCGTAATCTGGGTGGCCTACATCTTTGGCAAATAATACGTAAATTTGAGCCTGGGCACCATTGGTGACCCACATCTTTTCTCCATTCAAAATATAGTGGCTCCCATCATCGGATAGTTTCGCCTTACAGACCATTGCAGCAGCATCTGTACCAGCACCTGCTTCAGAAAGTGAGTAAGCGCCTACTTCGCCTGCTGCAAGCCTTGGAAGGTAGTTCGCTTTCTGCTCATCATCACCATGAAGAGCGATCGTTTTTGCACATAGTCCTACGTGGACACAAAACATCACCGCAAACGATGGGTCAACTCTAGCGAGTTCTTCGATAATGATAGATTCAGAGATATCATCAACTGGATTTCCTCCATATTCTTCTGGGATAGTGATTCCTTGCAAACCATACTCAATGAACTGCTTCCATTCCTCCGCCGGAGGAATCTGATTAGCGTCCCTGTGCTCTATTGTTGGAGGTAGAACAGACTCTGCAAAGTCTCTGACCATCTCACGAATCATTTGTTGCTCATCAGTCTCTTCGAAGCGCATGTTACGGGCCAAATGGTTAGAGCATTTTAGGGATGCCCCTTGCTAATTCACTTTTGCAGTGCGTTCATATATTACCGGCCTAACGGGGCCTCAAGGTTGAGACCATGGATGAAGAAGTCATGGAATTTGGCATCGCACACAGCCGCAAGTACTCAAGGCAGCACCTTTGGTACCAAGAAAAGGATGACCGCTTGGTAATTGGATTGTCCGATTACCTAGCTGCAGACATAGGAGAAATACTCCGAGTTATCCTTCCGCACGCTGAAACCGAAGTCGATGAAGAACAGAATTTATTCTCAATTTGGACAGCAGAAGAAAAGTTGACTTTCCCAAGTCCTTTTGCTGGAGAAATTGCAGAAGTTAACGGCGAAGTAGAAATAAACCCAGAACTGGTGAATGATTCACCTTACGATTTGGGATGGATCATAATATTGAATCCTCACGATGTAGATATGGAAAATCTGCTCGAACCAGATGAATATCTAGACTTTTTAGCAGAAGGTTAAATCACATTCCGGCGAGCAAAAAACAAACCGGAGTGATACGTATGGACCTTGAAAGGCATGATTTTGAACTCGATGAGTTAATCGAGAGAATAAAAGGCCATGACCATCGTCTGGTAGCTCTACAAATTCCTGAAGGCTTGAAAATGCAAGCCCTTGAAATGATGGATGAAATAGAAGACGAAACATCTGCTAAAGTAATTCTGGCGGCCGATCCATGCTATGGAGCGTGTGATTTAGTTCACGACAAGATGAAACTAATGG
Organism: uncultured euryarchaeote; assembly: GCA_964012565.1. Taxonomy (GTDB): domain Archaea; phylum Thermoplasmatota; class Poseidoniia; order Poseidoniales; family Poseidoniaceae; genus MGIIa-K1. The sequence continues at coordinate 1,883 of CAXGTB010000086.1, forward strand.
GAGTGGAGTTAGTTGCCCACATGGGTCATTCACAGATGAATATTGATTCTGGAATGCCAACGCAATTCATCAATGTAACATATGACGGAGACCCGGCGATAGATCCTGTATTGCCAATTCTTGCCGAGCATCGAGCAATCGCTCAATCTAGACTTGTTCAAAGTAAATCTGATGACATGACTGAAGAGGAAGCCCAAGAGAGATTCCTAGATGCTGTTGGACGTGTTGCACCTTTGAAGGGTGCTAAACTGGGCTTGGTAGCATCGATTCAACACTTGCACCTAGTTTTCGATTACAAGAAAAGGTTCGAAGATGCTGGATTCGAAGTTGAAGTTCCCGTGGGCGGAGCAAGACTAACCTTCCCAGGCCAAGTCTTAGGCTGCAATTACTCAGGAGATGATGATGAAATTGGCCACTATCTTTTCCTTGGCAGTGGAGACTTCCACCCGATTGGATTAGCGCTACATACAGGTAAACCATTGGCTATGTTGGACCCTTACACCGGAGACGCCAGTGAAATGGGTGTTGAGAGAATAGAGAGAATCCTCAGGCAGCGCTTCGGGCTAATTATGGCAATACAAGAATCGCAAAACTTTGCGATATTGATTGGTGAAAAGCCAGGTCAAATGCGTCGGAGTCTAGCTCTGAAACTGAAGAGAACGCTAGCTAAACATGGAAAGAAAGGGTATCTTCTTGCTTTGGAACACGTCGGTCCAGAATTGATCGACTTCTACCCTGTAGATGCATTTGTTAACACAGCATGCCCACGAATTGCTATCGATGATTCAGTAAAATATGCTAAACCGTTAGTGACTCCATTCGAGTTGGAAGTAGCTCTTGGAGAGAAGAAGTGGGAAACAGGATATCAGTTCGATGAGATACCCTGAATGAGTCTTTTGAGTTGAAAGTTCAATAACCATAGACGATAACCATCTGTAGTCATGAGTTCTTATCTCGACCGCATCGGAGCAGGCCTAATCCTCAGTAAACCGGAGGTTTTTGGCTTTGATTACGTACCAGATTTGCTTGTTGGAAGAGAAGACCTTCAAGGAGAACTGGCTGCGATTTTTGGAAGTATAGCCCACCCAGAAGGTACCGGAAGAGTTGTCATCACGGGGCCTGTTGGTTCTGGTAAAACGGTCTTAGCAAAACGTTTCTGCCAGGATATAATCCGTCACCTAAGCGATAAAAGAAACATCAAAAGAGTGCATGTAAATTGTAGAAATGCTGCAACTCCATCTAGAGTTATGCAGAAAATCGTACAAGATTTGGACCCTGGTCACCCTGATAGAGGACTAGGCGTGGGTGAATTGCTAACCAGCCTAAGAAGAATGTTGCATAGCAGTAATACTCACTTAATTGTCATTCTCGACGAAGTTGACCATCTACTAAGACGCTCAGGAGACGACATAATCTACAAACTAATGCGAATAGATGAGGATAGAGAAGGTGTTGGCACACTTTCAACGATTATGATCAGCCAAGAACAGGTGCTTGACCTATTGGAAAATGCAGTTATTTCCAGAGTTGGGCGCTCGAATCATGTTAGAGTGCCCCCCTATGATGAAAAAGGCCTGATGAAAATACTCGAACAGAGAATGAGCCTTGGATTAGTAACCGGAACCTGTCCCGATGAAATTCTGGATTTAATTGCTCAAGCTGCTGCACCATCAGGAGATGCTAGACAGGCCATTGAGTTACTAGAGGGTGCTGCTAAGCGTGCTGAAGCCTCAGGCCGCTCAATTATAGAATCCAAAGACGTGCAAAGAACTGTTGTTACAATGCCCACAAATGTGGACTCGATGAATCTTGAAAACTTGCCTCCTCACGCAATGATGATTCTTCTAGGACTATGTCGCAGACTGAAGAAAGAGGAAAAGGTGACCAGTGGAGAAGCGGAGAAGCTGTATCATGTCGTCTGTGAAGAGTATGAACAATCTCCAAAGGGACACACTACATTATGGAAGCATCTCAAGCGTTTGGCTCAAGAAGATATCATCGTTACTAAGACTACTAAATCCGAAGTAGGAAGGGGTAGGACTCAGCATATCTCTATGCCGCACATGCTTCCTAGTGATGTAGAAAGAAGACTCGAAACACTGATTCCAGGACGACTACGACGCTGATTGACTACTTTTTGTCGCACAAAGGGGCTAAATACCCGTCCAATGTCGGCAGGCTGCTCAAGAGTTGATAACATGGCAGACACTACATTCGTCGCAGTAGTCAATGACACAAATCCAGACAACGGAGGACGCTCCTACAACCTCACGGTTAGTGGGAACAATCTATCCCAATTCTTAGGAAAGAAAATCGGCGACGTGGTCGATGGTATATTCGTAGGAGAAGGAGAGCAAACACTTGCTGGTTACAAATTAGAAATCACTGGAGGATCAGACAAGACTGGAACTCCAATGCGCTCAGACCTAGAAGGTGGATCACGCCAATCTGTTCTGGTCACAGCGTCAACTGGTTTCAAGGGTCACAACCTTGTACACAAAGCAAAGGGCGGAGAGAAGAGAAGATTCCGCTACAAACCTGATGGTATGCGCAAGCGCCGTAACTTCCGTGGCAACACAGTAACTCAAGATACCAGACAAATCAATCTCAAAGTCGTAGAGGCTGCAAACAAGAGCCTTGCTGACATCCTCGGAGCAGAAGAGGAGAGCAGTGAGTGAAGCCGCGAGGCTGATCTTTAGGTACTGGAGGAATGGGAAGCATGGCAAGGAAGCTTCCCGCACAACCAGAAGTCAACATAGGTTTAGTCGGACACGTAGACCATGGTAAGACCACTCTAACACAAGCTTTGTCTGGAGTTTGGACAGACACGCATTCTGAAGAGAGAAAGCGTGGAATTTCAATCAAACTTGGATATGCAGATACAGCATTCTACAAAACCGGTAAAGGAGAATACTACGCTACTGGAAAAAGGCCTGATGGTGGAAAGGACGATGTTACTGAACTAGAAAGAGTCGTTTCTTTCGTTGACGCCCCGGGTCACGAGACTCTGATGGCGATTATGATTACAGGAGCAAGCATCATGGACGGTGCTATGCTAATGGTTGCAGCGAATGAAACATGCCCACAGCCTCAGACTAGAGAACATCTCATGGCATTGGAAATTGCTGGAATTGAAAACATAGTAGTTGTTCAAAACAAGATTGACTTGGTCACCAGGGAGAGAGCCGTTGAATCTCACAATGAAATCAAAACATTCCTGAAAGGAACTATTGCAGAAGATTCACCAATTATTCCAGTCTCTGCACACCATGATGTAAACTTAGACATCTTGATTCAAGCAATAGAAGCTACAATTCCAACACCAGACCGCTCCAAAGACAAAAGAGCAATCATGCATGTTGCACGCTCATTTGACATCAACAAGCCAGGAACCCGTCCTACTAAACTGAGAGGAGGAGTTATCGGCGGTAGTATCGTTGAAGGTGAATTCAACATCGACGACGAGATTGAAATTGGACCTGGAAGAAGGATTCAGAAAGGAAACAAAACTCACTATGAGCCGATTCGATCTAAGGTAACCAGCATGCAAGGTGGAGGCCTTAATCTAGGTAACATGCATGCTGGAGGACTGTGTGGGATGGCCACACCTCTAGACCCTGCAATTACAACCTCAGATAATTTATCAGGACAAGTTGTTGCCAAAGTTGGCGACTTACCAGAGGTAAGAGAAAAAGTCGATATTTCTGTTAATCTAATGAAAAACATGGTTGCTGGAGAGGGCAAAGATGCCTCTCCAATAATGCCACTAAGATCAAATGAAATGCTAATGGTAAATGTTGCAACCGCTACTAGCGTAGGTGTGGTCTCGAATGTCAAGAAAGGCAAAGCTACACTGACACTAAGACTCCCAATCTGTGCAGATGGTGGTCAAAGAATTTCATTATCTAGGCGTGTTGGTTCACGTTGGAGATTGATTGGTCACGGAACTATCGAGTGAGCAATATGCACCGAATACTGGTTGATGCCTGCGGCTGGGTCGCAGTCATTGAAGCAGG
>CAXGTB010000087.1:0-5883 GCA_964012565.1 uncultured euryarchaeote
GTGTTTGGAGAGATCAAAGTGGGTCTTGGCTGGATGGAACGCGAAGAGTTACCTTGGATTGCAGCACATGATGGGGATTGGGACTCTTTGAGTTACGTAGCACAACAGTTTGCAACCCGTCGCTGGTGCTGGAACCGTTACATCGAGTTAGCACGTGAAACTACAGGTCTGAACATCAAATCGATGCGTGGACACGCTGTCTCATTCACTAAGGGATTACCGAGTGCTAAGAAAATTCGTAATATCATGCATGGTAAACAAAGCCGGGAAGAATTCGCCCAAGCAACAAGCGACTTCCTAGCTAGCAACTAAATTGAACAAGGCCAATTATGCTAATTTGGCACAAACTTTCTCGATTCTTCGAATTACTCTATTGAGGTCATCCATCGATTTTTGTTTTAGCATTCCTACGTCCATACCGACCAATCTGTGCCCTAATGGAAGTCTTCCACCTAGTAAATTTAGGAGAAGCATCTGGTCCTTTGCCTCCATTGTTTTGAGTGCTCGCTCAATCGTTTCTGGCTTGCAATTACCTTTCTTGAGATTTTTCAACAATGAATTTGGTACCGAAAGACGTTCAAATCCTCCTTTCTTTAGTAGCCAATCTTCTCCCCTTCTCATGTACTGTGTAGTCATTGCAGACCAAAGCGCAGTAGACAATCTATCAGTCCTTGCAACACGTTCTACAAGTCCAGTTGACCTGAATCTCTCGAGGATTCTTCCAACTCTTGGTTTAGGTCCTTCGAGTGCTTTTGCAGCCTCATCAATTGAAATCGGAGGACCTGAATTAAGTAACATTTCGAATATTCCTACAGATAGAGAGTCTGCTAGAATCTCCTTGCCAGGTCTTTCTCCAAGGAGCCCTATGTCTGCCATAAAGCGAGATAATTCGCTTTCACCCTCTTCTAGTGGGCCCCATTCTTTCACTCTCAAAAGAGCGTTTGGTTTACCATCAGGTGGTAATTCAATTTTCATTGCGACCTTTTTCCCTCTACTCCAGACTTCGTCGAATATCTCCAATCGCTGCGAGTGAATCAGTTGTGATCTTGCTTTCATATTCGCAATAGCCTTGTCGATTGATCCCCCAGTAAGATAGTAATTCTTCCAGCCTTTTCCCGATGAGGTTGAAATTAGTCCAGCCGATACAAGTCTAACGAAGTGGTGATGAATTGCTGCTGGTGTAAGCCCTAAATCTTCAGCTAATTCTCTTGTTTCATATCCTTTGCTCGGGTCTTTGAACAAATGTTCAGAAAGGATTCTGTGTATTGGTGAGAAGGTTCCATCATCCGCTGCATTTTCGCCTCTGCGACGATGAAGGCAAAGAGTATCAATAAGCCATGAGATTAGTTTCTCTCTGTCGTTTTTACTTGCGGGAAGTGGGATTTCATCTAACCGTAAGTCGAACATAGGCCCAACCGATTGACGAAGGGTTTTGAACAATACGCAACAAACGCCTCTTGAGAGGCGATTATTGAATCAGCTTCGCTCATCGGACCACTCGTAATCAAGTGCTCTGGATGGTTGTAAGTCATCAGCATCGATTAGGTGAGGTGCCATTTCAAGGCGGTCTTCACGCATTATGCCGCGTCTGCGAAGTACCTTGACAGCAGAATGAACGGTAGCCCTAGAGCGACCGATTCTTCGTGCGAGAGACGCTTGAGATCTCGGAATTCCATTCACTTGAATGTCGTCAATAATTGTACGTTGGACAAGTGAAAGACCGATAGGCATCTTTCTTGCTGCTTCTGATTCTCCTACATTCATTCCTCTAAGAGCTTCAATCTGCGATGGCGCTCCTGCAAAGTAGCATGTTCTGCCATTTACGGAAATGATGGTGATTGCTTTTCTACTACTCAAAACATCTAGGTGATGACGTAGTGTTCCATTAGCAGCAGATAGGTGTGACTGTAATTCTCTGTAGCAGAGCCCAGGCTTCTTTTCCAGAGTCTTCATGATTCTTTGGCGAAGTGGGTGTTCAAATTCTCTAACCCTTGACTTAACCCCACCTCTGGTGAACATTAGAGAAGATAGGCTGGAACCAATCCCTAGGATTCCACCAGTGGCACCAGCAATTCCTGCAGCGAGCCACGGTCGCTGAGTAATCCACTGTTTCAGAAGTGCCATGCTAATCTTTGTTCACTAATCCCTTGTAATGGATTCGGTCTGTTGAATCGTTCATCTCGATTTAACAGAACCACTGCGGATTTTCAAATGTGCAACCAGAGGTGACAATAGCCTACCACATGTGATACCATGCTCAGAAAGTATGTATTCAACTCTTACAGGTGGCCCATCATCAACTTGACGAATTACTAATCCTTCATTGACCAAAAATCGTAATTTGTCTGAAAGGGTTCGGCTGGAAATCCCAGCTAGTAGAGTCTTGAGTTGATTGAATCTTCTTGGTCCTGCAATGTATAATGTAGAGAGAATCTCAATAGTCCATCGACTTCCAAACACATGGAGTGCTTCGACTGCTGCTTCCACTTCCCATTCTGTGTTCCAAGGACCACCTCTAGAATTACTAGCAAGCACATCTCGAATGTGCTTCCCATTAGAGATTGTATCCGATACATGACTCTCTAAATCGGCTAGAACAGAGGGAGGTAGAGTTAGAGGAGGTTCGGGCATGAATCTCCGAAACGGTATCTCAGATAAAACATAGTGCAAATCTAACACTATCACGAGTTCTGGTAGGTAGGTTTCCTGCCTTCGATTAATGCGCTCAGTCCTTCAAGTGCATCATTTGTTGAGAAAATAGTTTCAAGATTACCAAGTTCCTGTGATAGACCATCGGACAATTCAGTAGTTCCTGCAACATCGATCAAATTACTAGCCATACGCAACGCAATTGGAGCTGTTCTCGATAATGATTTCATTTGTCTTGCAACATTTTTGTCCTCTGAATCGAACCCTTCTGGACAATTACCATCAAGGATTGAAATTAGGTTGTCATCGCTGTAGAAAGACTCAGCAAATATTGCAACTTTAGAATCAGAATTTGCAGGCTTCCCTGGGTATTTGTCTGCAGGTTTTCCTGTAGAATGCAGAGATGAAATTGTATTATCTACATTTGTAACATCGACCAAGTTTGTTACTAATCCGAGATCTGCAGCGGTTCTTGCATCCATGAAATTACCTGCCAGAACAGCCCATCGAGCAGCGGGTAATCCTGCAATACGTGCAGGCCTCTGAGTTCCACCAAGTCCTGGGAAAATTCCTATGCTGGTTTCTGGGAACCGGAATTGTGTCTTGCGTGTTCCGATTCTGTAATCACATGCTAGTGCTAATTCTAGACCTCCACCGAGTGCAAGTCCAGTCGTTAGTGCAATTGTTGTTTTACTCGACGATTCCAATTTGTCTTGGACACTATGTCCATTCGCTGTGAAATCATATATGTCTGGGAAAGAATCAGCACGGATTTTATCGACGAAGAATTTCACATCTGCTCCTGCTACAAACGCCTTACCTGCGCCGTCCAGGACGATTGTTCTTACAGATGAATCAGCATTCGCAGCATCTAGTGCTTCTCCTAATTGCGAGACTACAGTTTCATTCAATGCGTTCATTGCTTCAGGTCTGTTGATAGTGATAGTAGCGATTCCATCATTGACGTGTAGGTCAACATACCTGAATGAAAACGCACTGTTTCTCTTCCAAACCTCAGGCACTGGGAAGTTGGCCAATTCGCAATAATCTTCAGCCATTGCTTTGGCAGACTCGATACCTATACGATTTGCTAGTTCAAATGGACCACGTGCCCATCTCAAACCAACCTTAGCACCACGATCAACGTCTTCAAGCGAACAAATCTCTTCATCTACAATCTGTCCTGCAACTGCGAAAACTTGGCCTAGCAATCTGGTTTTAATCATTTCAGCAGCGTCTTCACTACAATCGATATCTTCACCGATATCCCATTGATTTCCTGCTTCAACCATCTCGCGGAGATTTTCTGCTCCAACATACCTTGGGGTTTCCAATTGTTCTGCGAGATAATCTGTGGAATGAAGAGCGATAGGTGGGCCTGTGAGGTTCATTAAAGCGAATGGGCCAAGTCCTATTCTGAACGCTTTCATTGCAACTGCGTCTATGGCAGCAGCAGTGGCCACGCCTTCTTGCAATAGCAAACATGCTTCGTTAAGCCATGGTACGAAAAATCGGTTTACTACAAAACCAGGTCGGTCTTTGCAGAGAATTACTACTTTACCTAATCCACGACAATATTGTACTGTCCTGTTGATTGTATCTTGTGATGAGTCCTCACCAGGAATCACCTCAACTAATCTATTCTTGGCAGGGTGATAGAAGAAATGTAGTCCGACAAATCGGTCTGGTCTTCCCGATGCCAATGCTAATTCGTTTACAGAAAGAGATGAGGTGTTTGATGCTAGTATTGTGTTTTCTCCACATACCTCGTTAAGTGTGTTGAAAACAGCGCTCTTGATGTCGAAGTCTTCGAATACAGCTTCGATTACTAGATCTGTATCAGAGGCTGTGTTTTCTGTTCCAACAACACCAGTAATTCTACTCTTGATTTGTTCAACATGTTCTGATGAGAAGATACGCCTTTCAACGGCCTCTGACAAGAAATCAGCGATAATCGTTTGACCACGTTCAACCCATTGTGGTTCTCTGTCTACCATTTGAACGTCGAATTCTTCTTGGGCAGTTTTCTGAGCAATTCCAGATCCCATATTGCCGGCACCGATAATTGCCACACTCTGAACAGGTTGCATGTTGCTTGCGAAATCAATCTCCTCCATGAATTAAACGGGAGAAGGCTTCACTTCAAAAAAGTGAATCATAAGCGTCCTTATGGCGCTTAGCCCACCTTTCTGTTGAAAATTCTGCAGCCCTTTCTTTGACAGCAGAACTTTCATCTTTCAATTGTAAAATTGCTGAACGCCAAGCATCGATATCATCCACTGGTAGAATGTGATGTTGCAAAGGAATCTCATTGTGAGCAGGAGCATCAGCCACCAGGGCTACAGTCCCTGCAGCATATGCCTCGAGTGGAGGAAGCCCGAAACCTTCTGCTACTGAAGGGAAAAGCAATGCATCAGCGTATTGTAATGCAGCAATCATTTCCTTCTCTTCCAATCTTCCGACCCAGTTCAAATTACAATTCAAATCTTCAGCCATAGATGTGAGTTCTACTTTCGATTCCGCAGAAGATTCGGCTCCAATTTTGTGTAGAGTCACGTCCATTTCTGCACAAACTTTCACTGCGAAATCAACTCTCTTTCGAGGCTCTTCACTACCGATTACAAGTAAGTTGATTCCGTCCTTGAACCATTTTGGTCTCTCGGTTTCAATTTGGTAATTATCTAAGTTAATCGCATGCGGAATCCAAGCAGTAGGGATGCCAGGGAATCTCATTTCACATTCTTGTTGAGTATCTTTTGAAACACATATGAGTAATTTAGCTCTTGAAATTCCGGATTTGATTTTCTTCAAATCCTTCTTTCGTATACTCGATGGATTCTTTTCTCCAATTTCTACATCCATCCTAACGCTTGGAAAGAGGTGGAATAAATCGTGAATAGTGATTACTGAATTTTTCTTAGCAGGAATAAGTCCAGCCTGTTCTTGGTCAGTAATATGAATTACATCGTTTTCGCCAGCCATCTTACTTACTGTTGAAGGCCCACTAAACCACCGTTTCCACAATCGAGTGAATGGGTTTTTTGAGATTTTATATTCGTGAACTCCACCAAATTCATATCCTTCAATTATTCCGGATTCAAGCCGCTTCAGTAAGCTACTGTGAGTGCTACCTAGTCCGGAGTAAGGCGACATTGCACCTCCTCTTGCTAGCATTACTTTGCGCAAAGAAAAACCTCACTGTACGATTTTTAGATGTTTGATGGATTTAGCAAT
>CAXGTB010000088.1:0-5813 GCA_964012565.1 uncultured euryarchaeote
TTCTTCATTATGTTTTGGCCAGCATCATTTTATTGGGACAGGGTCAAAGAAAAGACCAACCAAATGGAAGAAAAATTCCCTGATTTCCTAAGAGATCTTGCAGAATACTGGAAGGGAGGTCTGTCGATGACGGTGGCGGTTCAAACGTTAGCGACGAGTGAATACGGTGCCCTGAATCACGAAGTAAAGAAAATGAGTGACCAATTATCTTGGGGTGTTGCATTTGGTGATGTCATCGAAATGTTCGCAGCAAGGGTCGGTACGCCACTGGTTTTGCGTGCAATTTCTCTAATTTCAGAAGCGAACCGAGCCGGTGGTAAGATTTCGGATATTCTTGTAACGGCAGCAAATGACAGCCGTGAATTGAAGTTCCTAGAGGGTGAGAGAAAACGTTCTATCGCCTCATATATCTCGGTTATTTGGACTTCTTACGGTGTTTTCCTTGGCGTTATTGTCGTCCTAGCTAAGGTTTTCATTCCTGCTATTGCAGGTTCTAATTCCGATTCTGAAGACGGTGGTGGAGGCCAACAACTAGGAAACATGGTCATACGAAATATCGAGCCGCTGTTTTTCTTGACCATTTTCTACTATGGTGTAACAATGCAAGCCCTCGGTAATGGTTCGATGGCAGGTTTGATGGCAACCGGTCGATTTACCAGTGGTATGAAGCATTCAGGATTGATGATATTACTCGCAATTCTTTGTTTCAACATTATTGTATTCTCTCCAGATCTAATCGGTGTAACCGATTTACCGCAATTGAATCCAGCAGCTGGTACATTCTCTCCATGAGGTGATGTTGTGCAAAGGGATGACAATGCACAGGTCCACATTCTGGAAATGCTGACACTGTTTTGGCTATTTTTTATGACAGCAGCTTTCCTGATTACAGTACATGTTCCTGATGAAGCAAGTATCTCAAGAGATGCTGAAATGCAATTTGCTGGCGAGGATGCAATCAATCTAGGATTAGCAACACCTGCTATGGAAAGTGATTATGATTCACGTTTAGCAGAACTTCTTGCCTTAGGTCAAGAAGATGAAGCCTGTGAATTGGTTCAAAACTATCTTGCATCTGGAATTGAAGCCAATTGTTGGTTAGCCAAGGACTCGGGTACTTCCCAGCCATATGGGGAGGTAGCAACTCCAGGTGGAAGTACAGTTAACTCTCATGGTTTAGTTGCGGTTGATGATCAATTGTGGACTATAAGTTTAGATTTGTGGGAGCGTGGCTCATAATGCGCTCTAGTGCAAAAAATGACCAAGGCCAGATGCTATTGGCAACTGGTGTAGTTTTGATGATGTCACTGTTATCAATGGCAATTTTCGGTGTCAAATTAGCAGGTATTTCGATGCCATATGATACGGCAGGAGATGACACAATTGATGCTTCAGGAGACATTGCAGAGAACCTTCCTGGTTTAACAGAATCTAGAGCTTTGATTTGGTATGAATCTGGGCTATCAGAGATAGAGAGTGTTCAGAAATCAATAGACTCGTTGCATGATGATGTTTTACATCATGGTGAAATTAGAGGTGTAGAACTGAAATTACTGAATATTACAGTAACAGAAGAAGGGGGAGTAGTATCAGTTTCTACTGAATTGGGAGCAGCGGATAGAAATTCCATGCTCACGAGAATAATTTCCTTTGATATTGACTTGGATAATTAACGTGATTTCCGCCAGTCATTCCAAGCAAGATCCAACCAATGATTGACTCTTTCTAGACTATCTTTGACTACGGTTGCATCTAGTGTATTCCAATCTGCAATCCGTGATTTTTCTTTTAGTGAATCTTGGATTGCTCTTATCCTTGGCAGAGCAGAGATGTATCTCTCTGCATTTCTGAATGAATGGATTTCTCTTTGTTTCAGGAAACCGGCATGTTGTTCTTCATCATCTACATGCATAACAATCCCAACCGCTATCCCTCCTGAATCTCGCCATGAGCGTAGTAGGCGTGAACTTGGTTCAAGATGTACTCCTTCCAGAATTAAATCGATTCCCTCTCGTCTCGCTCTCTCTATTGTTGCGAGAATTCCTGCCTCAACAGCTTTGCAAGTATCTTGCCAATCGAGGACAGCATCTCCAGCCTCCCCTCTGGAGAAAGAAGAACGATTCAAAGCATGGTTTTCATTGGTATTTTGCACACGCATAATCTCCCGGATTGCATCTGTTGAAAGCAATCTAGCAAATGAGTGCTCATTAGCGATTTTTACAGCAGTAGTGGATTTCCCAACACCTGTTGCTCCTGCGATTAGAACTAGAATCGGTGGGCGGCCAGTTACTTTGGTTGTTGTCGCATCAGCGATACCTATCCGCTTCGCCATTATTTGCTGCTGTTCCTGCTTGCTAATCAAGACAACCCTCAACGGAGAGGCTTTGAGGTGTTTCCTCTTGGCCCGACTAATGACGAGCGAACAAATGTTGATTGCAGGCGAATGGACTGATTCAGAAGATGGTTCAACTTCAGATGCGTTGAACCCAGCAACAGGTGAGGTTATTGCAACAACACCGAAGGCTACTCTCGGCGACGTAGAGCGATGTGTTGCAGCGTCTCGTGCTGCTCTCAAATCAAGAGATTGGGCAGCAATGGACCCTGCACAGAGAGGAAGGGTGCTTCAAAAAATGGCTGCAGCGACTTATGCTAATGCAAAGAGTCTTGCAGCAATCGAATCTTCCAACAATGGCAAAACATTCCGTGAAGCATTGAGTGAAATCCGCTATGGTGCATGGACCTTGGAGTATTTTGCTGGACTTTCCGACAAAATAGAAGGTAGCACAATTCCAGTTCCTGGAAATCGCCTAAATTACACTCTTAGACAACCTCTTGGAGTTACGGCTCATATCGTTCCATGGAATTTCCCTCTACAATTGGCTCTGCGTTCAATTGCTCCAGCACTTGCAGCAGGATGTACGGTAATTGCAAAGCCAGCATCATGGACACCACTTTCACTGATCGCTTGGATGAAGGCTATGCAGGAAGCAGAAGTTGGTCTTCCTGCTGATGTATTACAAGTCATCACAGGATCTGGTAGCCTTATTGGAGACGCTTTAGCTGGTCATTCTGGAGTAGATGGAATTGTCCTCACCGGTGGTGTACCCACCGGTCAAGCAGTTATGGCAAAAGCAAGCGAAAACCTAACTCCAGTAACACTTGAGTTGGGTGGCAAAGGTGCAAATGTTGTATTTCCAGATGCTAATATCAAATATTGTGCAAAAGCGGTTTGCTTTGGTATATTCATGAATGCCGGACAAATGTGTTGGGCAGGTTCTCGCTTGATCGTTCACGAAGATGTGCATGACGAATTAGTCGATGCTATCGTTGCTGAAATTTCCAAGTGGCCGGTTGGTCCAGGTATGGAGGAAGGTGTTAGAATGGGAAGTATGGTTCACACATCTCACCGTGATGATGTACTATCCATGCTAAGCAAGGGACTAGAACAAGGTGGAGAAGTCGCATGTGGTGGCAATGCCTTGGACAGAGACGGAGCATTCATGGAAGCGACTGTAGTAACCGGCGTGTCCTCTGACAACCTATTGTTCCAAGAGGAATTATTCGGTCCTGTTCTTGCTGTTACCAAGTTTAGCGAAGATTCTGAAGCACTTGCACTAGCAAATAATACACCATTCGGACTATTGAACGGTGTTTGGACCAACGATCTATCTCGTGCACACAAGTTTGCAAGAGATGTAGAATCAGGAATGGTTAGCATTAACGAATACCCGATTACTTTCCCACAAACCGCCTTTACTGGCTGGAAGCATTCCGGAATCGGAATCGAGCAATCAAAGGATGCTCTAAATTTCTACACCAAGGTAAAGAACGTCAATGTAAAGTTGTGATTCAATGAAAATTAGTCACAGAGATGGCGTAACTCTCATCCAACTAACGGGTGGTTCTGCAACTCAGTCCTTCAGCAGAGAGTTTCTTCCAAAAATAAGAGACGCAGTAATGGATAACATTGGCTGCAATGCTATCGTAATTACTGGAGAGGGCAAATTCTTCTCCGCAGGAGCAGACATCAAGGCATTTCAGAAGTCAATCGATGACGGAGATAGTGTAGAATTGATTCGTGAATTAACCAATATTCTACACCCGATGCTCGTGAAAATGCGAACCTCGAAGACAATCTTTGTTGCGGCTCTAAATGGAGCTTCAGCAGGAGGTGGACTCGGTCTAGCCCTTGCATGCGATGCTAGAATTGCTAGCCTCGGTGGAAAAATGGCAGCATCATATTCCGGAATCGGACTTTCTCCAGATGGTGGAACTACCTGGTTACTTCCACGCCTTGTTGGTGAACAAGTCGCCCGCCGATTCTTCCTTGAAAACCAAGTTTGGAGTGCTGATGAAGCGTGTGAACTTGGTGCAATCGACGAAGTGGTTTCGGAAGAGGACTTAATCGACAGAGCAATTGAGATTGCAAATGATTGGTCGCAATGGGGCAGCCACACAAAAGAGGCGACTAAGCACCTACTGTTAACTCAAAATGTCAATGATTTTGAGACCCACCTGAAACATGAACAGACTTTGATTGAAGCCGCAGGAACAACAGCATCTTTCGCAGAGGGAATTGATGCATTCCTATCAAAACGCAAGCCTGATTTTTCAAACGATAGGTGATATACATCGGCAGGAAATGTGGAATTTGTAGAAAGGAAGGTCATGACAGAAGGACCTGCCCCACTCCCAATAACAAGGACAATAATTGGTTCAATAATCCAAAGTGGAATGATGGTCCTCTTTTCGTAGAGGTGTTTTGGTTCCTATCCATTCTTCCTTTGATTCCAGTAATATTCGTATCAGTTGCAGCTCCACCGATTCTCGTTGCTCTTTTGATGTTATTATTTTTGTACAGAATTGGTCTGATCAGAATCTATGGCTACTTCAGACCGAATTGGGAAGAGAGTGACCCAAAAGGTTCGGTAATCATTGAGGCATTAAATGATTTAACTCAGCCAGTGGAAGATTTTGTTGATGAGGCCCGTGAAGATGTCAAAGATAAAGTGAAAGAATTTGACGAAAATATGAGTGAACATGAATGGTACCGCAAAAATAAAATTGCAATTTTGATTACCGCATGCTTTGCCTTAATCTTTGCACTGTTTGTGATACAGGTAATTATTGAGGCCTTTTTGATAGATTAGCGCTACCAAGGGAATTTAGCGGACCAAACGATTAGATCGTTGACAATGACCTGTATCCCTAGGAAAATAGATCCAAGAAGCATCACTCCTGAACCGTCCACTCCGTCTTGGTAGGCGCCATAAGCGAGGAGCCCGAACATGATGTTGCCAATCGATGCTAGTGCGAGGATTCCAATTACCAAAAATGGGGTCCAAGCATATTCGTTATTGATGTGCATTCTAGTGCTATCAATCCAGAACATGGATGGAATCAAGAACATTGCATACGCAAGAAGAAGCCTTTGTGCACCGTTGCCATCAGATTCTCCCCATGGCCAGTGCAGGGACTCAAGAACCGCAACATCGATTTTGAACAGTGCAACCCACCAGTACATCAGGAATCCAATTGCTGCCAAGAACATGAAAGGCACAATGTAGGTGATCCAAGAACCTGGGATTCCACCCCACAGAGCGGTCTTATCATCCATTTTTGACAGAGCTAATCCATAACTAACCAATACCAATGGTCCGGCGATGAACGTGAATTTCCTAATCATCTCACGACTTACTTCCATGCAGTTTTCTAGGAGAAACACTTCTTAATGGGTTGTAATAATCCAACACTCAAAATTGTCATTCAGGAAGGTTAGTTTCTTCGGCAGAGCCTGAAGACCAATCATAGAT
>CAXGTB010000089.1:0-5811 GCA_964012565.1 uncultured euryarchaeote
GGCGGCGAATTGGTGCTACAGCTGCCGAATACCAATGGAATCTTTCCCCTGAATTATACAATTCTTTGCCACTAGAAGGTTTGCCCTCGGTGAAAAAAATAAGGCATTATTGGACTGGAGTTGACGGATTGTTGTGGGAAGTTGACGAATTTGAGGGCTCTATCGCTGGCCTGATTATTGCCGAAGTTGAATTGGATAAAGAAGATCAAGAAGTTGTTCTTCCAGAATGGGCAGGGTTAGAGTTGACTAATCTTTCCGGCTGGTCCAATGCCTCACTATCTCGAATGATCAAAGATTCAGAGCTGAATTGATTCGCTCAATATCATTCTGAGTGATCGAAGGGTGAACAGGTATCGCAACTAATCTGTGCGCAATATCTTCACATATTGGTAATGTCGAATTATGTTGGATGTGATTAGAATATACCTGGTGCCTGTTACATGGTATTGGATAGTGCACTCTCGCATCAACTCCCATTGAATCTAAATTTGAAATCAGTTCGCTAGGATTATCACTCAATATGCATAATTGGTGCCACGAATGTTCGGATTTGGGTCTGATTTTTGTTGCATGATTTAATGAATTGGAGTTTTCTCTTCTTATCTCAATCCATTTCTCTAAGTGCTTTAATTGAACTCGGCCAATTGCTGCAGAAACTTCGCTGATTCTCAGATTTGTTCCTAGTTCTATGGATTCCAGAGCATCATTCCTACCATGATCTACAAGCCTTGACATTCTTTGTGCCAGGTCTTTGCGTGTAGTGGTAATCATTCCACCCTCGCCGCCAACTGCCATGTTTTTGGAAGGGAAGAAGGAAAAGCATGCTACGTCCCCAATCGCTCCTGCTTTTACCCCATTAAGTGTAGTTCCATGAGCCTGTGCTGCATCTTCAACAAGTGCGATTTGGTACTCATCACAAATTTCTCTTAATTTTGGGGAAAAGGCTTGCCCAAATAGATGAACTCCGATTACAGCTTTGGTTTTATCAGTGATTTTTGCTTCTACGTCTTTCGGGCAAATACACCAATACTCATCCTCGATATCAGCGAAAATGGGGGTTGCTCCAGCCAGACTAACTGAGGTTGCTGTCGCTATGAATGTCATTCCAGGAACTATTACTTCATCTCCTGGCCCAATATCAAGAAGTCGCATTGCAGCCCAAAGCGCCGCTGAGCCGCTTTGACAAGGAACGGCTGAAATTGCTCCACACCATTTTGCAAATTCTTCTCCGAACTTCTTGCCTTCCGGGCCTTTTACCCATCTTCCGCTAGATAATGTGGCTAATGCTGCCTTTTCGCATTCATCATCCCAATACGGTTTTGCTAGAGGGATGCGCTCCATGTTCCGGCGAAGAGGTTCGCCTCCTTGAGTGTGTCCCGCCCACGTAGTGGGCGTAGTCATCCTCAAGAGGGTAGGCATTGTTGGCCTGCTTATGTCCGAGGAGAATTCTCATGATTTGAGAGACCTTGTCGATGACATATTAGAGAGTCCAAAACAATCTCGTAAGAAGAAAATAAAATCCAAAGGGATGCTTCTTGGTGAGAGGCGTGATACTGGAGAGATTGTCCAGATCGATAAAATGGTTTTAGCCAGGCATGCTGCAATGCTAGGATCAACTGGCTCGGGTAAAACAGTGATGGCTAAATCGGTTATTGAGGAGGCTGCACTTGCAGGAATTCCTGCCCTAATTTTAGATCCACAAGGCGATTTAGCAAGGCTTGCTTTGGCAATCGACGAGAATGATTTGGCAGAGCAGGGTGGGGAAGTTGACCGAATGAAGAAATTAATTTCAACGATGGAGGTGAGAATTTGGACCCCCTTGCGTTCCAAAGGCCTGCCTCTCTGTATCGACCCTTTTCGGTCGCCTCCTGCAGATTTAGACCCTGAAGAGGCGATTACTGCATGGGATATGGTTGCTGCGGGTTTCAGTAATTTGGCCGGGTTCGATGTGGAAAAGACCCAGGGAAAAGTCGTCAAACCATTCCTCTATGAAATTCTAGTAACTGGTACAAGATTAGGCCTGGATGTTGGCGACTTCAGAGGACTAGCTAAAGTGGTCAGAGAGCCACAAGAAAATTTCACCAGAGCGCTATATCCTGAAGCGTTTATTGATGTTGATGAAGATGAAGAAAAACCTGAAATCCCTCCTTGGGAGGAAATTATGTTTGAACATGGTCTTCGCGACTTTAATGAAATGTTGCCAAAATCGACTAGAAATGACTTGGCAAGGCGGCTTTCAGCATTCAGTAGTGGTGTAAATCAACTGCTCTTTTCCAATGGAGTTCCCATCGACATAGATTCGTTTTGTGAGCCTGCAATGCCCGGTAAAGTTCCCCTGAATATCGTCTATCTAAACACGATTCAAGACGAAGCCCAAAAGCAATATTTCGTTCAGGAATTGGCACGTGAACTCTACGACTGGATGCTCACGCAGCAACCAGCAGAAGGGGAATTGAAATTGCTCTTCTTCATGGATGAAGTTGCTCCTTATCTCCCCCCTCATCCACGAAACCCTCCGGCGAAAGACCTAATCAAATTGATTTTCAAACAGGCGAGGAAATATGGAGTTGCTTGTGTTTTAGCCACCCAAAATGTATCAGATGTTGATTACAAAATATTGGCGCAAGCAAATACCACCTTCATTGGTAGATTTACTCAGCCTCAGGATGTCGAGAAGGTAAGGCATTTACTCAAAGAGAGCGGAGGCGACCAAGATCTTGTCAAACAATTGCCAACCCTCGGACCTGGACAATTCCAAATGGTTGCACCCGACGTTGACCCAGCCCCCGTTCCAATTCAATGCCGGTGGTTGTATACAGACCACGGTGCTCCACTGAACGAAGACCAGGTGGATGAGGTTACTACTCCTGAGATTAGAGCTTGGGCCAAGGCGAGAAGTGCTGGCAAAGGAAGAAGTCGGGGCAGAGGTGCTGCGGCGGCGGCGGCTAGAGGTTCCAAATGGAATAATGGTGGCGATACAGAGAGCGAGGGGATCGTTGAGACTGCTAGATTGAGATCTGTTGGCGGAATGACTGCTGCTGCTCAAGGAATAGTAGATGACTCTGCATTTGAGGTTCGGTTGATGGGAGGATTGTCAGTTCTCAAAGATGGTCGTGACCCGCTGTATGTAATGCAGGCAACGGTTAACGCTACAACTTCACTAGTAATGGCTTGGACTCTTGTTGCGCTTCTTTTGGCATGGAGGGATTCCTCATTGGAATGGTGGTGGCTAGCAGGCAGCTTCGTCCTGACGCTGAGCGTTGGATTGGTTATCTCATTGGAAATGCTTCTGTCTCATGATGCTGAATTGTTACGCAAGTTGTCTAAATTTGCACGAGCCTCACAGATACTGATCATCGCTTGGTTGTGGGGACTGCTTTATTGGTCATTTAACGGATTGGACCTATACGGGGCAGAACCATTGTTGGAAGTTGTCGTTGTGTGGGTTTCTGTATTCTTGACAATAGATGGTTGGAATCGCTTCAAGTTGGGCCGAATACGATGGAATGGAGGAAATGCACTTTCCAAGTTGAAGGGGATTACCGCTGTATTAACCGATACCCAGCTCACAGAAATGCAATCAAATTCCAAACAGATACTCGCTGGGATGAGATGGATCTTAGATTTCGCCACTCTAGTGTGGCTCTGTATCTTGTTGATTGATGTCCCTGATGGTTTTTGGTCGCGTCCTACCTTGTGGCTTGCTTCTTTGTACGCTCTAACATTTGGAGCTGAGACATGGTTGAGATTACGAGGCAGAATGCCTGAGGTGGTAAATTGAGCCAAGATGGTTTCATACCCTTACAATGGAAAGAACTACCTGAAGAAATAATGAAAGTCAAAGCGATTGAATTATTTGAAAATATGAACGAACGAAGGACTACTCGTCATTTTTCTAAAAGAGATGTTCCGAGGGAACTGATCGAATATGCGATTCGTTGTGGTTCAACAGCACCTAGCGGTGCACACCTTCAACCATGGACTTTTGTTGCAGTTAGTAATCATGAATTGAAAAAACAGATGCGTGAAGCTGCTGAAATTGAAGAAAATAAAACGTATTCAGAAAGGATGCCTGAGGCTTGGCAAGAAGTTCTGGAACCGTTGGGAACCGATGCGGTAAAACAGCACATGACTGATGCACCGTGGATTGTTGTGCTATTTAGGCAAACAAAACGTTTGAGAAAAAACGGCGAAATTGGACCGACTTATTATTCAACAGAATCTTGTGGGATTGCAGCAGGATTATTCATTCATGCGATACACAATATGGGATTAGTGACGCTAACCCATACGCCTTCTCCAATGGGTTTCCTCAGAGATATTCTAAATCGGCCAGACCACGAACATGCAATGCTAGTGTTGCCTGTTGGATATCCGGCTGAGGATGCCGCAGTGCCAGATATATCTAGAAAACCTCTAGAAGATATCTCTATATTTTTCGAATGATTACAATGATGTAATATCTTCTCTATCTTTTGAAATATCGAGTTTTGTAATCGCTTTTTCAAAAACTTCAGGCTCAATTTCTTTACTTCTTACCAGAGAGGATAATGCTGCAAGAGTGATACTTTGAGCGTCTATTTCGAAGAATTTCCTGAGGTTTGTTCGGGTATCGGATCTGCCAAACCCGTCGGTCCCCAATATTGTGAAATCCCCTCCTACCCATTGCCTGATCATATCAGGCACTGCGATTTGATTGTCGCTTACTGCAATAGTTGGATACATGCCGTCTCCTAATAATTCCTCGACATATGGAATCTGTCTAGCATCACTTGGATTCAAGCGATTGGTTCGTTCGCATTCTAGTCCTTCACGACGCAATTCTCCGTAGGATGTTGCAGAATAGATTTCAGAGCGCACTCCGTATGTTTCCAATATCTCGACTGCTGCTAGTAACTGGAGCATGATGGGGCCAGAACCAATCAAGCGTACTATCGGCCCTTCTCCCTTTGGAGCACTGCGTAGCTTGTACATTCCTTTGATGATTCCTTCTTCTGAGCCTGAGGGTTTGGGAGGCATTGGATGATTTTCATTGTAAACTGCAATGTAATACATCACGTCTTTTTCATCGACATACATTTCATCGATTCCGGCCCTAATGATAGTTGCTAATTCGTAAGCAAATGCGGGATCATATGCTCTAACTGCTGGGTTTGTATGAGCCATCAGCAAGCTATGTCCGTCTTGGTGTTGCAAACCTTCACCGTTGAGTGTTGTACGGCCACTTGTTGCGCCCATCATGAACCCTCTAGCCCTTTGGTCTGCTGCTGACCAAATTAAGTCAGCAACTCTTTGGAAGCCGAACATGCTGTAGAATATGTAGAAAGGAATTGTTGGGCTACCTTGAGTAGAATATGATGTTGCACTGGCAATGAATGTTGACATTGCTCCGGCTTCTGAAATTCCTTCTTCGAAGAGTTGCCCGCTCTCGCTTTCCTTGTACTTCATTAGCATCTTGTGATCTACTGGAGTATACAACTGCCCTTCAGGATGATAGATTCCAAATTGTGCAAACAGTGGATCCATACCGAAGGTTCTTGCTTCATCGGGCACGATTGGTACAATTCTTTTCCCAATGGATTTGTCCTTCATGAGACTGCTAAGTAACCTAACAAATGCCATCGTAGTTGAGACTTGCATATCTCCCTTTGTCCCCTCGTCGAATGTTGAGTATCCTTCAGCCCCAGGAGGGTTTAACTCGCTAGCAGGGGAGCGCCTCTCGGGGCAGAAACCACCCATCACTTCTCTCCTTTTCTTGAGATATTCAACTGCTTCAGGAACACTAGAAGGGTCGATGAATGGGTATTCTTC
>CAXGTB010000090.1:0-5800 GCA_964012565.1 uncultured euryarchaeote
ACCGGTTTCTTTCATCCTCTGCTTTGGCAACAGCGATTCCATCTTCAACATCGACTCTTCTGAGTAAGATCGCACCTGCAACAATTAGCAAGCTTATTGACAAAATGCCCATACGTGAGTCAAACATTACTGTCATAATCCCATAAATTAGAGGTCCAAGTAATGCTGCTACTTTGCCGAAGAATCCGAAGAAACCGAAGAATTCTGCTGATCTAGTTTCAGGAACCATCTGGCCAAACATGGACCTAGAGAGTCCTTGACTTCCTCCAAGTAATGCGCCTGCTAGAACGCCTAGTAACAAGAATTGAAACGTGATACTTATGCCAAGTGGACCCCATATATGCTCTCTTGCAGTTTCAGGAATGAAGTCGATAGTACCATCTCCGAGTGTTGTCGGATGGCCTTCGCCAATCACTTGTTCACCATTTAGAATTCCACCTTCGATACTCATTGAAAACCTCTGTTTTTCCATTGAATCTAGTAATTCCATTAATGCTACAATATCAGTTGCATTTTGTTTTTCAGCCCATTTGTAAGATGTTCCTTCTTTGATTTTTTCATTAATTTCCAAGGGCAGTACATCTTTGAATTGTGCAGCCCACTCTTGTTCATCATTATCGGGATCTTGAGCAATTTCTCCAATTGCCCCAAATTCGATTATGTATGATTCACTATCCTTGTCCCAAGTATATTGTAAGTCGAACTCCTCATGTGCGTCTGGGACCAATGGGGCGAATGAAAGTGCGCCGATTATTACGAAAACCCAGCAAACTAGTGAAAACTCAAGTGCTTTTTTAGTTCCCCATTTCTCGGCTAATTTTGTAAATCCAATAGCGGCAGGTGCAGCTACGAATTGTATGATTAAGATTGTCAAAATCAAATCAAAGGTGGTTAATCCCAAAACCGCTTTTCCGAAAACTCCCGCTAAAGCAGTTACTGAATTAATTCCATCAATGAAAAGGAAATATGCTAGCATGTAAACAAACAGAGTCTTGAAAGATTTGTATTCTTTTAACGTAGAAACTACTTCACTCATTGCGAGTTTTGCTGAATCTACCATCCCCAAATCATCCATTTCATTCTCAATATGAGGTTCTGGAACCCACTTGAAAGTTAGCATGGCGAAACCGAGCCACCACATTCCTGAAGTTGCCATTGCTGCTTGCATTGCCCAACTTGCATAATCCGTCAGAATTAGCAATGCAAGGTGAGCAACTAGTAGTAACCCTCCTCCGAAATAACCGTATGCGAAGGCTTTGTTAGATATTGAATCCATTTCGTCTTCCGTACCCATATGAGGTAGGAGAGAATTGTAGAATACACCTGCTCCATTTAGTCCAACATTGGCAGCAATGAAACAAAGCAGCAGCCAAATCCACTGGTAATTTACCGGTAACCAAGGGCCTAGTGCTAATAGAATTGTTGCACCAGCTCCGAGGTAAGTTAGTATTCTTAGCCACCACGTTTTGATCATTTTTCTATCTGCGATGACTCCAAAAGATGGTGAAAGCATTGCAACAATGAATGCTGCAATAGATACCGAAATTGAGAATATGGCGTCTGCACTCCAATCAGTCCCAAGAATTTTGGTTGAGAGTCCGTTGGCTTCAAGGAATAATATGGTAAACCATGCAGGGAAAATAGCAGTTGTAACTGATGTCTCAAAAGCACTTTTTCCCCAGTCATAGAAACAATATCCTTGCACTCTGCGGTCTTCTGCCATACCTCGCACTCAGTTTCACCGCTTATGATAGTTGGGCCGGTTTAGTTTTCCGGCACATGATTCAATAATGAAATCGTTTCACACCAATACAATGGAGTGGAAGCAGCTACCAGAAAATACTCATGGTTCGCTAGTCGAATCTATGCAGAGTATGGATGGTGTTGAATTCGACCTGAGGTTGACTGCTGATGACCAATTGGTTGTCCATCATGATCATGAAGTATCCATTCCAGAACAATACCTGGATGGTCGTCCGAAAATTGTGGAAGAATGGGATTTAGCTGACTTGGAGAAAGTAGGTTTTTGTTCCTTTGAAAAATTAATGTCAGATCGAGATTGGTTAACTCCTTGGCAAGAGCATTCGAAAGTTGCTTGTCTAGAAATTAAGCGTTGTTTACCTCAAATTGAAAAAGACGTAACTCGCAGAATGGCTAGAATTATGCAATTAGCTAGCGAGATGGTAGATGAGGCTGAAATCCATCAAGAGGCAGCAGTTTTCTACGCATTTCACAAGCCTATGGAAAAAGTAGCAAAACTATCAGGCTCTTCCAGACCTTGGTCAAGGTTGTTACCAGTTGTACCAAGAACAGGATCTCATAATGGAAAGAGACTTCGTGCTTTGCCACAATTTTTTGCTCATTCATTCAACAGACTTCTCAAAAAGCAGCAAAATTCAGGTGCTCCTATGATGCCTTGTGCAGTAGATTATTTTGAAGGTTTCAAGCGTTTCATCCATCTTGGTATGCCTGTAGGATTGAAGGGTAGACAATTGAAACGCTTGCGTAATATCCTTGGAGATTTCCCTGTATATGTTTGGCCTGGCCATCCATATATGGAAAGAGATCTTCTAGATGCAGGTTTGTCGATATTAACAGATTATGCAGATCCCGATATGATATTGCCATGTGGTAGCAAGAGGTGGATGCGTCCTGCAACCATGCCACTGAACGATGAGCAATGGCAAGGGCTTGCTAATGGAATAGTTCCAGAAGATGTAGCTCCATGGCATGAGATAAGTGATGAACATCTAGGATGGAAAGCAGTCAGAATGATTGGCCACCGGGGCTGTGGAAAGACCGACAGACCTGTAATTCAGTCAATGTGACGAAGAGACTGATTCTCAGCAATGTATTTTGGACGATAGATTGGGATTCCTTTACCACTTCGCATAACAGTCCTTTCATCAACAATTTGAGCTCCGATTCCTGCGACTCTTGCCCATCCAAAGAATGTGGTGTAATATTCAGGGTCCTGAAGACCAACAAAGTTCAACAAAGTTCCGCTGGCAATATCCACATTTGCATTTGGATTGCTAATTTTTGGATTTTCGGAAAGTACCATTGGTGCGATTTCCCTGAGCACACGAATTATTCTGAAGAATTCGTCATCGGGACATATTTCTTCACCTAGTGCAAACTGAACAGTCGCTCTTGGGTCTTCAGCACGGAGTACCGCGTGGCCGAATCCGAATACAGGTCTCTTTGCTTCTAATTCTCCTCTTACAAATCTTTCAACTTCAGCAGGATCTGAGGTTCCGATTCTCTTTACAAACTCGAAACAAGATTGGTTTGCTCGACCATGAAGCGGCCCAGATAGAGCATTCATCGCTCCGGACATTGAAGCGTAAACTGTTGCATGACCACTTGCAACAGCTTTGCCTGCAAAGGTCGACAGATTACCTCCTCCATGGTCCATGTGGAGTACAAGATAAGTAGAGAGCACACGATTCATTACAGCTTTATCGACATTGTTAATGTCCAAAGTATTGGTAAATCTGCCAACAAGAGGGAGAGATAGGTCGTCATCTGGAATGTTTTCGGTTCGACCTTCTCTGTAGCGGAAGATAAGACCTAGTAATCTTGGCATTCTTGCTATTAGATTCAAAGCATCTTCACTCCAATCACCAACTCCACCTAGCATTCCAAGTGTGTGAATTCCAATAGATAACCAGTCCATAGGGTGGCCATTTTTTGGTAAAGTTGCAAGAACCTCTTCAACTCCAGGAGGTAGAGCACCTCTCGATTGTAGATTCTCTCTAAACTCAGAAGATTGCTCGAGGTTTGGTAATTCCTTGTGGAATAGTAAGTAAACGATGTCTTCAGGTGACATCATGGCTAGTTCGCTTATTGGATAACCACAGTAATGCACACCTTCTGTGGGAGTAACGAACGATGTTCGGCATGTTCCAACCGGGATTCCTCGCATACCGGTATTTAGGTGTGCAGTGGTTAAATCAAAAATGGATTCTTCATCACTCAAGAAATCACCACTGGGGGAAGGGACTAGTCACCACGGTATAAGGTCGACGCTAATTTTGAGTAACTGCCAGCGTTTAGGTGAGTTTTCTAACACCTAGTGTTTTACTCTTGTAACTTGACTTTGTAAATCATCACTGACGTTTAGGCGGCCATTTTCTGAAGCCTCTAAATGCGTCTCTATCCTCGATGATTTTTTTCCGAATAGTATTGCCATCGATAATGAATGCCTCTTCTGATTCAAGGCCAGGGCAACCATTGACGGTTTTTTCCCACGATCTTTGTGAGCGGACATTTTCTGCCCAGAATGGAAATGACTTGCATTGAGAAGGCCGAGAATCATATACTGTACATTTCTTTTCTTCGTCCAAATAAATACAGATATCGGTATATGGATCAGAATTCAACACCCATCTTCCATCAAGAGTTTGACGACAATCACGTTCAAGCCAATCCAGCACTTCCATATCATGACGAGATGCCAATACTTGTGCATCTTCTGGCCTCAGATATACGATGCCCCCTGGTTCATCACAGCATTTACCACAATTCGGTTGGCATGAAAATGGAACGCCGTCCATCCACCAGGGGCGGTTCACGCTTCTTCACCTATTGGAATAAGGACTTTAATTGGTGTTAGTACAGTGTAGACGGGAGTGTTTTGTGGGGCTTGAGAAACATTACCATGCACAACATTGATTTCACCGATTTCATCTGCGATTTGAATTAGTTCTTCATCTGCGACTTTAATTGGTGTTGGCGTAGTGTAGACGCGAGTGTTTTGTGGGGCTTGAGAAACATTACCATGCACAACATTGATTTCACCGATTCTATCTGCGATTTGAATTAGTTCATCGACAGATGCTTCTTTACTCTTAGCAACAAGGTCAGACATCTCATCTTCAAGTTCTGCTAACTGGTTTGATTGTTCTATTAGTTCGTTCGCCATTCGTTGAAACATTTCTGATGTGATATTGTCTATACTGGCTGCGGTCTCATCAACTCTTACTCTGTCAAAGCCACGTAGTTCACTATCTCTGTTAACTAAAAATTCATCACTTTCGTCTACTGATAGAGTTGTTGTGACGTGTGGAGTTAAGTTTTCACTTGTTAGTACTTCATGTAATTCATCCTTTTCTTCTATGGTAAGTTCTGGTATTTCCCATTCATCACTTAGTTCAGGCAGAGGAGAATTCAGTTCTACACCTGCGGGATCAACTCCCGTGTATACATGATCGAGAGTTTCCGTTACAATTTGTTCAGCTAAGGATTCTAAATCCTCTCTTTCTTCAAAGAATTCAACGTTTGACTTAACAGCAGGTTTCTCAAGTATTATTGCTGATATATCATCTGCAGTAACGACTCTTTCCCCTGATTCAATAGCCAAAGCAATCTTCTCAAATGTTGCATCAGTACTTCTCCAATCTCCATCGCTGTGTTTGACTATACGTGCTAGCATCGAATCGTCAAGTAATAGTGATCTTCCACTAGTATGTCTTCTTAGGTGAGTGATGAGGGATGGAGGACTAGGTTTTCCTATCCATATGCTGGTGGCAGAGCGCATAACTTCCCATAGTCTTCTTGCAGGCCATTCACTGGATTCAACTCTAGAAGTTGCAATAATTTGTACACCCAAATTAAGTGCATAATCAATCATCATCCCTAATTCAGTTGCTATTCTCTCATCTGCCAAATGTAAGTCGTCAATGGCAATTAAATTGGCATGAGAAACGGCATCTTGCCAACCATCTGGAAGCGATTCCCAACCTCTCATTGCTGATGTTGAAAGTAAGTGTACATTGCCATCCTGTCTTCGTATCAT
>CAXGTB010000091.1:0-5772 GCA_964012565.1 uncultured euryarchaeote
GTACTTACTGTAGAGGTTCTAATCGCTTCTATTCCTCCACCCAATTCGCGTATACGGTTGGCTATGTGTATAGAAAAGTCAACGCCTACGCCGACTAAAATCGATCCTATCATCACCGTTACGAGTGATAGTGAGACTTCCATTTGCCACATTACAAGCCATTGTAAGGCGACCGTCGCAATAACTGGCGCAGTTGTCCATAATGAGAATCTTATATCTTTGAATACAATTGCAAGAGTCATCAAAGTAAGGACTACAGCGAAACCTAAGGATGACCATTGGCTTCCGACAATTAATTCGTTAACAGCAATCGCAGTTGCAGCTACTCCTGTTAAATCTCCAGCATTGATATTTCCTTGGTAATCTCTTGAAGTATATTCATTGACTTGTTCCACTGCTACCGAAGTTTGTGCAACTGGAACGAATGGCATATCCACATAGATCAAATTTCTACTGTAGTCGTCAGAAATGAATAGACCTCTAGTCTCATCAGTGAGACTTGAATAGAATACATTTAGGAGGAATCTCTCTGCATTTTCATTTTCGGTTCCATTTGCACGAGGTGCGGTCAAAACTTCCCAGAAGGTTACGTCTTCTGAATACTGTCGATTCAAATAGGGCTCCAAAGCATCCTTGAGGTCATCCGGAACTAATGGGTTATCAGTCAAATTCCACAATGCAGTACCACTAATGTTCCCACCAAAACCGACAGATTTCATAAGGAAAACAATACTTACAGCATTCGTTTGTTCAATTGTATTGAGATTATTTTCTAAAGCCGATAAACCAAGTAGTTTTTCTACCGGTTCTGCTTCTGTAATCGGAGCATTTCCAGATATATCACCCTCGATTAAAATCATACCAACCTGGCCTGCATTAAAATCTTCAGAGTATTGTTTCATCGTAACTACCGAGGCCTCATCTTCTGGAGCCATACCTAAAAGATCGATGTTTTCTTCGACATTCTCTTGACCCCAAAAACCAGATATGAAAATCATCACTAAGAAAACTGCTATGACTGCTTTTGACCATTTAATTGGAACCTGAACAACCTTTTCGAAGATGGGTAATGGTGGGTGCTTAGGTTTCCTTAAATCTAGCAAGAGTGTTAGATTTGGCACCATAGCCATCGTCAAGAAATATACGACAACAATACCACCTGATAGAGCAATCCCAACTGTTTCAATCGGTTTCATTGGAGTGAATGTAAGCGAAATAAAACCGATAACTGTAGTTACAGCTGAAAGGAAAACAGCCCTACCTGTAGATGCCAGTGATTGCCTTATTTTTTCGTCTTTAGTTCCAGTTTCTTCCGCATAACGGTTCGTAATATGCAAACCATACGATACACCTAATGCTAACAAAATAGGCCCGACGATAATAACCGTCATCGTTACTTCATAACCGGTATAACCCATTATTCCAAGAGTCCAGAAAACGGAACACAACGTGGGTAATCCAGCGATTACTACTACCTTGAAACCTTGAACTGGTCGCCAAGAACCAGTTTGAAGTACATCAGAGTGGAAAACAAATAGACCTAGTGCAACCAATACTATCGCAAGAGGGAATATTTGCCAAAATAACTTGAATGAGAATTCTGTAACTGCGTTTGTAATAGGTACTGGACCGGTAAGAGTCATAGATATACCCAAATCTTCCCAATCACAAACATCTGCTCCAATGGGGTCACCATTTTGGTCATATTCACACGGACGCTTCTCCTTTGAGATATTGTCAAGGATTTCCTGAGTCTTTTCGATTACTTCCTTAGCAGTCTTTGTTTCATCAACTGCAATGATGATTACAGCTTTGTCTAGGAATCCATCCCCATCGGTATCCCTCGCCATTTTATCCAAACCGGGGGAAGGAGAACCATCATCTTCATACATTTCGTTTACAATTGTATCAATTGTAGTTTGAGATGGAATACTGTAGTTACCCCAAATTGAATCTCCCAAGTCTAAGGCATCTTGTGCAATTTGTGCAACTGTGTAGCCAATACAATTTTCATCGTTAGGAGGACAAACACTCGCCGCTAGTTGATCTAGGAAGGCATCTTGTATTCGAGGAACACTAGAGTTCACTTCCTTGACTACTGTTGATAGTGAAAGGGCATAAATTACGTCATCTGTTGGGTCTGAAAGCCTTGGGTTTAGCTTAGTTTCAACATAAGACATTTCTTGCAAGATTCTCCTGTCATCAATTGGTTTTTCTGGAGAATCTATGTAGATAATCATTACATTTGTAGACCAGTTTTTCTCTACTTCTTTGATACTTTCAAGAACAGGTGAACCTTCTGGAAGATAGACATCTAGATCCCCATTTACGTTAAGTGAAGGTTCATCGCCAGGCTTCAAAGATGTACCATCGACGAACCCTGAATGATAGGCAAAGAATACCGATGCCATCAAACAAAGTGTTACCATAATAATCGGGAACTTTGTAAGGATACCTGTAGCACCGTGTTTTTGCCACTCTCTTTGAAGTGATTTAGGAGCATCCAATACTGCGTCTAAAGCCTTTCTAGCATCCCAATCTTTGACGCTACTTCGCAACTTTTCTTGGCCATGACCAAAGATACGGGAGAGCTTGTTTTGCAACGAAGATGAGTCATCTTTCGGCTTGTCCGCATCTTCAGACATATTGCCCCTCCAATACCCCGTCATGCTAGGACCATTTGAAAGCATACCCATCTTGGCCATCCAATCACTTCAAATGTGAAGCCTAACAGCGAGAGCCGGACCTGTGAGGATAACGCACGCAGGGCCGGTGAGCAATATGCCCTCTCCTAGACTAAACGACAAAAGATGGTCAATCGACCTAGAGAAAAGAATTCAGGAAGAGCATTTTGCAGACGAGGCTGCATATTCTAAGCGATACGGATTCAATCCCGAATCAGGCAAAGAGATATTCGTAATCGACACACCACCACCATATCCTAGCGGAACTTGGCACATTGGTGCAGTTGCACAATACAGCATGATTGACGTCATCGCACGTTCGCAAAGACTCCTTGGAAAAGAAGTCAAATTTCCTTGGGGAGTTGACAGAAATGGAATCAACGTAGAATTTACAGTGGAGAAAAACACTGGAAAGAAAATGAAAACATATGATAGAGCGGAGTTCTTGAAATTATGTGAAGAAACTATTGAAGAATTTACTCAATCAATGAGAGATACCGCTAAACGTGTTGGACTATCAATGGATTATGCCAATGAATATCTTACCGACGCACCTGACTACCGAAAGGTAACTCAAACTATCTTCACAGAATTGTTCAAACGAGGAGCAATAATTGAAGATTTACGACCTAACATCTACGACCCTGTTGAAGGAACTACAATTGCTGATGCTGAAGTAGAAAGATTGCAAAGACGTACTAAATTGGTAGACGTTAAGTGGCAAACTGAAGATGGAGAAGAACTCATTATATCGACTACGAGGCCGGAATTGATCTGTGCTTGTGGAATTGTTGTGGTACACCCTGATGATGAGAGGTATAAACATCTGATTGGTAAGAAAGCAATGCTTCCAATACCTGTAGACGGAAGAGAAGCTAGCGTTGAAATTTCAACTCATCCGTCTGTCAAAAGCGAATTTGGTTCTGGAATCCTAATGGTTTGTTCCTTTGGTGATCAAAATGACGTGGCTATTTTTAGAGAACTAGGACTGACACCATTCCAAGCAATTGACTTAGAAGGATGTATGACAGATATTGCAGGGCCTTTTGCCGGAATGAAAGTTGCAGAAGCAAGAAAGTTGGTTATTGAGTTCTTAGAAAGTGAAGGAAAAATCCATCAAATTATCGAAAAAGAACAGGAAGTACCTGTTTCAGAAAGAGGAAAGAATCCTGTTGAAATTATTCTTTTGAAGGAATGGTATGTGCGCCAAACCCATATTCAAGATCGCATTAGAGAATTATCTGAAGATATTGAATTCCACCCACCAAGAAACAAGCAATTCCTTCTAGATTGGATGGAAAACATATCCATTGATTGGCCAATTAGTCGCCGAAGATGGTACCATACTGAAATCCCAATTTGGTATGCCGATAACGGAACCAAAGTGATTTGCGCACCTGCGGGAGTTTATGTTCAACCGTGGCGTCAATCTCCACCTGATGAGAGTGAAGTTTTGGATAGAGAAACACGCGAAGTATTGGGAATATATTCTGAATTAAAAGATGATTTGGGGGATATAATTGGGGAAGAAAAAGTCTTTGATACGTGGATGGATTCAAGCAATTCCAACTTATTCGTATCAGGGTATCTAAATGAAATGGATACTTTCGAGAAAGCATTCCCAACCGCTATTCGTCCACAAGGGAAAGAAATCGTGAGAACTTGGCTATACTACACTCTTCTGAAGAGTGCACTCCTACTTGACAAACCGGGATTCAAACATGTTTGGATCGACGGACTTGGAATGGACCCTTGGGGTAGGAAGATGTCAAAATCTCTCGGTAATGGAATCGATGCTGACACTGTCCTCGAATGTGGCGCTGGGGGAAGGACTGGCTCCTGGAGAGTTAAAGGTCCAGAAAAGAGTGTTCAACTCAAGGCTAACAAAATCGGTTCTGAGTGTTTCCGCTTGTGGAAAGCATGTGATGCTCAAGTTGGTGATGATTTCCAAATTAATCCAGAAGAAATAGAAGCAAAATACTTTGGAGTTTTAACCAAGTTGTTTAATGTTGCAAGATTTGCTAGTCAATTCGACGTACCTGAAAATTTGGATGAGGTGCCAGTTGATCTTTCTGTTGAAGATAGATGGATTTTATCTGAATTTGCTGATACAATGCAGAGAGTGGAAAATGCTTGGACAAATCTAGACATATACACTGCGACTCAGGCATTGAAGACATATGGAACAGGAATTCTACCCAGTCATTGGCTAGAAATGTCAAAGTCTAGATTGTACGATGGTGATACAAATGCTGCTTGGACGATTCACAGAATTGTTAGAGATCTAATGTCAGCACTCTCGCCGGTTTGTCCTTTCTTCACTCACCATATCTCCAGCACGCTATATGATGTGAGCGCAGTAGATGCTCGCACATTCCCGCCACGAACACCAGAAGATAAGTCGCTAAGAGAATTGACAAATTCAATTGAGGAGTTTAATGGAGCTACTTGGAGAACCAAGAAAGAGGCAGGATTGTCCCTCAATACACCTATTTCAGGAATCATTATCCCTGAAGAATTAAGTGAATTCGAGAATATCTTGACCCAGATGCACAAACTTGAATGATCACTCATCGACATCCAAAGTCGATTGCCTGTTTAGTGGCATCTCAAGATTGCCCAGACGGAAACCAACCAACCTAATCGGTCTCTCGAACTCAATATTTTCAGCAAATAAAGCATGTGCTAACCGCATGAAGACTGATTCCTCATCCATTGCCACAGGTATTGAGCGCCCATGGGTATGCGTTTCAAAACCCTGATAGCGAATTTTTACTTCTGCCAAACGACCTGCAACACCCATGTCTCTGGCCCGCTTCATCACCTTTGAAACCAAAATTGATAGATTTGCCAAAACGTTCTCAGCATCTGTTTGGTCGAATTCGAAAGTTGTCTCTTTACCAACAGACTTTCTACTACGTAAAGGACTGATTTCATCGCTCGTTTCGCCCTCAAGGACTCTAAATATCCATGAAGCAAATCTCTCTGAAGTGAATCTTGCTAATGCTATTTCACCATATTCTGCGACTTCAGACATCGTATTAATTCCCCATTCAGCAAGTCGTGTTGCAGTCTTTGGTCCAATTCC
>CAXGTB010000092.1:0-5745 GCA_964012565.1 uncultured euryarchaeote
TTGTTATTGTTACTTGGAAATGTCATTGTGGAATTAGACGAGTCTCAAGAAGAACCTCATCTTAGCGAAGCCGCAGGCCCGGAATAATCGTAAAATGACACCATGGTTTGTGTGTTCGCAATTCCGCCAACCTTCGATAGACCATCTAAAATCGCATCACCTAGGGAATCCATCGATGGACTTACAACTTCGATTAGCAAGTCCCAATCGCCAGCCACAACATTACAACGGACAACATAGGGGAACTCACAGATTTTTTGTGCAACATCCCGCCTGTCTACGTTTCCCCGGTCACATCTGGCAAAAATGAAAGCTCGCAATTCATAGCCCCAAGCCTTCGCATCAATATCTACAGTATACCTTCGGATTATCCCTTCTCGTTTCAGTCGCACCATCCTGTCGTGCGTTGTAACCCTTGCAACACCCATCGAATCGGCAATAGATGTGACGGATGCTCTGGAGTCTTGTTTGAGCAATTCAATCAATTTAAGATCATTCGAATCAAGTTTCATGGCCGAACGATTCGACACTACATATTGAATGATTCCGTCATATTGTCGGAGTTTCTACTGGAAACAGGGGTATTTACCGACATCCACTCGACATTTTGGGCGAATTGTTGATGAGCATCCGGCCCAAACACAAGTTTGGGAATATACATGGCCGACAAAAGGAAATTTTCAACCAATGCTGTTCATGCAGGTACGCAGCACATCGAAGGAGCAGTAAACACTCCAATCTTTCAATCTTCAACCTACAAGTTGACCGATGAAAGATACGCTGGATGGGCTGCAGGAGCGCAACATACGCTACTTTATGCCCGATTATCAAGCGTAAATTCGGAAGCAGTAGTCCAGAAGATCTGTGCATTAGAAGGCGCAGAGGACGGAGAGTTATTCGCAAGCGGAATGGCAGCAATATCTACTACATTGATGGGATTGCTGTCTCAAGGAGACCACATAGTAGCAAGTTCAGATGTATATGGTGGTACTTATGGTCTAATGACGGAAGAATTACCACGTTTTGGAATATCAACGACTATGGCAGACATGCAAGATCCAGCATCGTATGAAGCAGCAATACAGGACAATACTAAGATGTTGTATATCGAGACAATCACCAACCCTGTGATAAAAATCTGCGATATTGAAGCAATGTCTGCAATTGCAAAGAAGCACAATTTACTATTGGTTATTGACAACACTTTCGCTTCACCATGGGGCTGTCAGCCAATTACGATGGGTGCAGATTTAGTAATTCATTCAACTACCAAATATCTTGGTGGCCACTCAGATATTGTAGGGGGCGCTGTTGTTGGAAAAGCAGACTTAATCGCTGCAATGTTCATCAAAAAAGTACACTTTGGAGGCTCACCAGACCCACACAATTGCTACCTGTTAGAACGTGGAATTAGAACACTGGCGGCCAGAATGCCAATTCATTGCTCAAACGCAGCAGAAATCGCAAAGAGACTAGAATCACATGATTTGATTGAAGTTGTTCATCACCCATCTCTAGAATCTCATAGAGACCATGAGCTTGCAAAGAGAATCATCCCTAAGGGGACTGGAATGATTGCATTCACTGTCAAGGGAGGAGACGACGCTGCTCTCAAATTCATGCGAGGCCTAGAATTGATTTTCGAAGCAACTAGCCTTGGCGGCGTAGAGAGCCTAGTTGAGTGCCCATTCAACTCTTCACACATGTTCATTCCTGAAGACGTTAGAATTGCTGCAGGTCTTGGCAGGGGATTCGTAAGAATGTCAATTGGGATAGAGGATCTTGAAGATCTTTGGGAAGACATTTCTGGCGCCCTTTCGACTATTTGATCACGGCAATTCTTCAATTTGCCCGCAAGCCTTTCTAAGAGTTTCAAGGAAGTTTTTGTAATCAACATCTTCTCCCGCTACTAGTGCCTTTCCAGCATTCCAAACACCGATAGCAGCAGGGCTCCAAGCCCCTCCCTTGTCTCTAGCATTAGTGGAGAACTGCCATTCTTGCCCGCTAGATTTGCCTGCAGCGACCAGCCAAGCCCAAGACGCAGACTCTGCATCTATGTCGGGCTTTTTTGCTAATGCTAATTTCTCAGCTTTACCCATTCCCTCGACAAGACCAGTTACTGTAAGGTCGTGAATCATTCCAACCGGGCCTGGAACCTTTCCTTTACGATACGGGAACCTTTGTGTAATGTCTGCTTTAGCTCTTTGAGATTCGATATCTTTCAAGAATTTTCCAAAGGCGCGCTTCTTGTTGCACTGAGCACTCCACAACTCTTCAGCCTCTTCTTCTTCTATCCCTATGCTAATCAATCCAGCAAGACCGTGATCTTCCCACAAGCCGGATAAGACGTCGTTACAGGATGATGCGGCAATTTCAAGCGCATCTCCTCCTCTTTCAGCGGTTTCTCCACCCTTGGAAATTCTAATTCCAGAGCCAGCAGCTTCTAGCATTAATTTTAGAGCAACTTCTTTTTCCGAAGATGAACCATTCAATTCGAGCACAGCGTCTTCGGCATTATCAAACCACTTTTCACCAACAATGAATCCTTCATTCAAGTGATGTAGAACCGCCATTTTAACTCTCTTAGAGATTGAACCTTCGTTGAGAGTTAATCCCATCCAAGCGTCAAGGACTCGGTCCAAAGCCTCCTCTGCCCCATCCCTTGAGGCCCCTTCAGGAGCCCAGACAGCGTCTGGCGTCATTACCGTCGAAAGGTTAGGAGGCAGCATTGAAAGAGCGAGATCATGAATGAAAGAAGACTTCCCTTTGACAGTCTCCAACTTATCGAATCCTATTGCGACTTTACTACCATCTATGAAATTCATTAACAGATAGCCTTCTTTTGACATTTCGTCATCAGCGATGGCCTCGAAATCCAAACCTTCTGTGGCCCAGATATTTTCTTTATTTTCAAATTCAAATCTCGAACGGCGTAAAATCTCATCTAACCAACCTTTCGGAATATTTGGCTCAGGACCTGTGCAGACAAATCCACCTTTCCACGAGAAGAAAAAGTAACCCCTGCGAGCATGGTCTTCCCAAGGAAGCATTCTCAGGGTAGGCATGTGGTGATTTTGAAGTCCTGCCTGGTATGCAACCTTGCCATCTCCTCTTCTTACATAGGACGCCTTGCCAAATGATTGGTGGCTGTAATTACCGACAAGCGAAATATCCTCATCATGCGCGGCCATAAGCGAACCAGCTAACGCTTTTCCGACATCATCTCCTCGCTTCGCCATCATTCTTTTTCCAAGCCACTTTCTATCGTGGCGTTTATCCAATATTTTGCGTAAGTCGCGTAAAGTCTTGGTTACAGGATCGGTTCTTCCCCATTTTAATTTCCCAGTCCAAGTCATGGCGGGAAGAAGAGTTTCGCCTTCTTCTAGTAATTTATCGAGGTTTTTTCGCAGGCGTTTTTGAGTATCAACATTGGCTTGTTTCGTGCCACGCATACGCATGCGTTGGCGCTTTTTGCCTGGAAACTCAACCTGTGCGGGCTTCGCCATTAGTCTAGCGGAGAAGCCGCCCCCTGTTCACTCCTTCCCCCATCTGAGAAGAGCCAAATTCTCTATCTCTCCAGGGCTTGCAGGGATTACCAGACAGTGCAAACGCCCGGTTTCAGCCTCTGCTAATTCGCTTAATGCAAGGTAAGAAATCTTCTGATTGGTAGTCCCCATATCACTGCACAAAACAACCATCAAACTAGAAATGTCATCACAGATTTCTTTACACGATTCCGATTTTAATTGCGAAAGTGGCGAATCACGAGGCATTTCTTCAACAGAATCTTTTAATTTATCAGCCATCAAGAACATCGAATTAGCCGCATCTTTCGGCTGCATAGGGATTTGCCCACCAACACCTTCACCTGTTGGGTCTAAATCTAGTAGAACGAGAGTGTGTAGCCCCTGTGCCCGATTTAATGCGATTACTTCCAAAGGAGAGGTTGCAACCCATCCGCCGTAAGGGTAAGTGAGAGTAGTTTGTCTTCCAAAGCGATAGTTGGATAGGCCTATTGCTCCAGTAACCAAGCCGGTAATCGAGACCCCGTGAATGACAGAGCAGGCAACCCCCGCCTCTTCGGCTTGGAGCTGTAAATCAACGTGTGTGGTCGCTTGCAAAGGATCTCCTACAACCAACAAAGCAACAGAATTCTCCTTTGCTATTTTTAGTAATTCAACAGGATCTTCGACTTCTGGGCGCATGACCTTCTCTATTTTACCGATTTCAGACTCTAGTTGTTCTAAGTCCTCATCACTCCACAAAGCAGTATAGGCCTCATATCTTCGGTAATCTGCGGTTTTTGCAGCCTCAATAGCCTCAAGGGTCATTCCAGCAATTCCCCCTGGACCCATTCCAATTAGAACTAATCCAGCCGCCATGCTCAAACCACTTGCTCCTGTGGGTGTGGCGAAGACAATGCGCCATTTGAGAGTGCCGAGCAGGGAAACTTCCCTCTGGAGAGACGAATTAGCCAATAAGAAGTGGCTTTCAAACGGACACGGCATCCATAATTTAGGTGATTACAGAGGCATCCCACTCAATGAATCGGCGCCAACTAGTATCGATGGCTTAGAGATATTAGAATTGGAACCGTTATCTTCCGGTCCGCAACACTGGACCCAGAGATTAGATTCTGAGTTGTATCACAACTATCGAGAACTTTGGCCGATGAGCCATGACCAAATGGGGGACGTACTGATTGTAAAAATCCCTGAGCAAATATCTCAGTATTCCAAAGAAATAGGAAAAGCGATGCTAGATCAACATTCTAGTGCAAGGATAGCATGCGCGGATAACGGGGTAAAAGGCGAATTCCGCGTTAGAGATTTGACCGTGCTGGCAACTAGGAACGGAGAGTCGACAAAGACCAAGGTAAGGGAACATGGAAACGAATTTTGGATAGATCCCAGCTTAGTCTATTACTCGCCCAGATTAGCAACAGAAAGATTGGAAAACCTGGAAACAGCGAAACAACTCTCAACCATTCTTGGTCGAAGAATAGACGTTTGCGACCCTTATGCTGGTGTTGGACCTGCTGTAATTCCACTTGCTAAAATGACAAATCATGTCGACAAAATCTATGCTAGCGATCTAAACTCACATGCTGCAGATTTTCTTGCAATAAACTTGCCAGAACACACAACCAGTTGTGCCGATGCTAGAACTCTATCTTCAACGCTATCGCAATGTTGTGACCTGCTTTTAGTGAATCTACCACACGATTGCATTGAACACTTGCCGGACCTCATAGGTCTACTCAAGAAGAATCACGAAGTTGTGATTAGAGGTTGGGCAATTTTACCATCCGATTCTTTGGGCGAGGCCGAAGAACAAATTCGCAACCATCTTGCAAAATCCAAAATAATCTCTTTAGCAATCGAGGCAAGGAAGTCCTATGCTTCCAACATCTCTTATGTCGGCATAGAAGCCCACATCATCAGAGGCTAGCCGCTGAATTCATGAATAGGGAGCCTTTAGCATTAGATATGCAGACAAAGGTCAAGTGCCGATGCGGGGCGGAAATTGATATTTCTGGAGTAACTCCT
Organism: uncultured euryarchaeote; assembly: GCA_964012565.1. Lineage (GTDB taxonomy): Archaea > Thermoplasmatota > Poseidoniia > Poseidoniales > Poseidoniaceae > MGIIa-K1. The sequence goes on from CAXGTB010000092.1 coordinate 5,550, forward strand.
CGTTTGAATGGAATTGATGTTTATTGCAAGGTTTGCGGGTCTGTGACCAATCACAAGATAGTTTAAAATCGCATTTTTTTACCTTTTAGCCGGTAGAAAGGTCATATAGTAAGTGTTGCGGATTACACCTGAGGGTAAGACCCTCGGGAAATGTGAAAACAATGATGGATGCAAAAATGAAAGGAATGGTCATGGC
>CAXGTB010000093.1:0-5693 GCA_964012565.1 uncultured euryarchaeote
GACACAATGTGTAAAGATCTCTCAAAAGGTCAGAGGCAAAAGGTGATGCTAGCATCTGCATTTATTCACGAGCCAAAGTTGCTGTTCTTGGATGAACCATTTGCAAATTTAGATCCTATTTATCAGAGGAAATGCCGTCAGTGGTTGCTTGACATGGTGAAAAATGGGGGAACTATTTTCCTTTGCTCTCACGTACTTGAAATGGCAGAAAGAATGTGTAACAGAATGGCAATAATCAATCATGGAAAGGTACTTGCTGCTGGAACTATCAAAGGATTGAAAGAGAGTGATGAAGAAACATTGGAAGATGTATTTATTCGATTGGTAGGGCATTCAATTGAAGAGGCGGAAAGATTGAGCGATGAAGGTGTAAATGAGGAGGAATAATCTTGTCCGTATCTATCCAAAGTAGTGATTGGTCTGATTATTCAGAACAATCTCATTCCAATGCATTGGGTTCGACCAATGCAGGGATGAAATTAAACACGCCTTTGGTAGGTTGGGCAGCATTCTCTGCTACATTCCAAGTTATGTTTGTTGAGGAATTTAGGGAAAATTTGGATTTCGCAAAAAAAAGGAGAATATTGCTATTCCCGCTTCTAGTTGCTCTAGTAACTATGGTGGCAACAATTGGTCTTCAGTTTCTTGTTGGCGAGGGAGCGGCTCAGGGAGCAGATACAGATTCTAATGCCTTTACTTGGGATGAGCTTAGATTTGCACTCCATTTGCCTTTGTTATTTTTCAGTTTAGGAATGGGCTCATTCGCATTTTTAGGTAGAGAGAAAGTCTTGGCTCGTACTGGAACAAAAAATTACCTTCTAGCATCTCCTGCTTTACAACCACTAACAAATCCTACAGCACATTTTGCCTATTATGTCAAGGATTTAACTTACTACGTTATGCTAATTCTTACTCCTGTAATCTCAGGTATGGCCATCGGTATTCTTTTGGAGAGTTTTACTGATGTCAGTACGCCATTGGAGTATGGCAGTCTACCAAGGACTTGGGTTGCAATGTCTGTAACTTTAGCCCAGGGCTTGGCCTTCTCATTCATAGCATCTTCACTTTGGTTATTGGGCGGCTGGTTCAGCCGCCTTACTCCATTTTTCGTAGTCGCAATAGGGACAGTCATCGGATTGGGGTTGTTACCACGGCAATACTTCCTTTGGGGCCTAGCAACTCAGCAACCGGATGGGCTAATTTTAGCGATTCCAGCATTAGTAGCATCGATCTGTTTGGCTTGGATAGCATCACAATTAGTTCTAGATGATTTCGAGGTAAAGGTTGTCTCCAAGAAAGAAATTTTCTTACCTGCATGGGCTCGTTTGAGATTTTTAGGAAACGGCCCTCTAAGATTGCTGGTGGCAAAAGAAGCCGTCGACCTAATCCGGTCAGGTTCATTGAAGAAGATGATCGTGTCCTATTCCGTACCGCTAATTGTTTTGTTAATGATGGCTTGGTTGGTGGATTTCGCCGAAGCACCTATCCCGATTAATCTTCTTTCATACGCTCCATTTTTGGGTTTCTTTGGCTTCAACTTTTATTCTTGGTTAACCGCACTAGATTCTCCCGAACACATGAATGGTTTACCGCTCAGTGTTCCTCAGTTGATTAGAGCAAAAGTAACGGTTTATTTCCTTGCAACTACTTGGATTTCTGTGATATTCCTTTGCCTAATGGCTTGGAGATTGGACGAATGGGCGGTATTGCCGGTTGGATTAATTGTAATGATTGCAAATAGTATCTACATCGTTTGTTTGACAGCCTTCTTGATGGGTTTAGCTCCGAATAAGGCAATTTTTGATGCAAAAATCATGACATGGTTTTGGATTGGCACCGTCATCCCTCTACTTGCTCTATTCTTGCTATCATTCACTCAAGGAGACGTATCATTTTACGAAAATTGGGCCGATCAAGTTCAAGACAAAGGATTGCAAGCAGAAGCGGTTGATTTCGATAATGAAAAAATGGCAACAGGATTCAAAGGGATATTAGCTGTTAGTGCAGGTTTAGTGGCTGCCGCAATTTTACTGATGAAACTGCTTGACCGCAAATGGGGAAGGGCAGAGTTCAACAATTGAAACCTCGCCGACTAAATCATGGGGCTCGTATTTGCTGTCAGCGGATTGCCAGCTGCAGGTAAAGGCGAGTTTGCTGCAATTCTCGCATCAACAGGGATTCCTGTACGCTCAATGGGCGACATGATAAGAGCTGAAGTGAAGGCTAGAGGAATACCAGAAGCACCTCATGTCTTTGGAGAGGTTGCAACTCAACTTCGTGCAGAGCACGGAGAGGATGTTTTGGCTCACAGATTAATCGATGTTGTAGATGAGTTGCTTTCAAACCATTCTATTGTCTTAATCGAGGGGCTCCGAGGCACCGCTGAAAGAGTAGTCTTCGAAAATCATTGGGGCGAATCTTTCAAAGTTGTAGCAATAACTGCCTCCAAAAAATTGAGATTTGAGAGAGTTACATCTAGAGCACGCCCTGAAGACGGAGATTTATCCGACCTTGAGGTCAGAGATAAACGTGAGACTGGATGGGGATTAGATGTTATATTACAGGAAGCGGATTTTTCATTTTCTAACGAATCAAATCTAGAGGATTTGAAAAACCGAGTTTCGGCTTGGCTTGATAACCTGTGAGAGGGCCCGTAGGGCCCCTCACAATGGCGAAAGGTCATAACCGAGAGTAACAGTGTCTAGAGCGTCAGGGGGTTCTACATATGGCAAGGAAAAGTGGTGGAGGCCAAAGAAGGCAAAGAAACCAGCAACGCGCAATGTACGATGAACTTGACAAATACCCGGTGATGCCGCCTCATGCATTCGCAAGAATTGTACGTGACAAGAGGACACTGAACATCATTTACCAAATCATTGAACCGCCGTTGAACAAGAAAGAGCAAGAATGGCGAGATGAACTAATGGACATCTTCATTCGCTCTCTTACTGCAAACATCGAGGCAATCGATGCTGACCCAACGGCATACCTCCGTACTGCGATGGACAAAGTGATCAAAGCCTACGGTCTGAAAATCAACAAGAAATCTAAATCTAAACTATTCTATTATCTTCGCAGAGACCTAGTTGGTTATGGGAAAATGGACGTTCTGATGAATGATGCAAACGTAGAAGACGTCTCTTTAGACGGTACAAATGTTCCAATTTTCGCCTACCATCGAAAATTCGAATCAGTTGAAACCACCTGTGTATGGGAAACAGATGAAGAATTAGAATCGTATGTTATCAAACTAGCACAGCGTTGTGGTAAGCACATTTCTGTAGCGGATCCACTACTTGATGCTACATTGATGGATGGTTCAAGAATCGTCATGAAGCTGGGCCGAGAAGTATCTACTAGGGGTTCAGCATTTTGTATTCGAAGATTCAAGGACGATCCGTTCTCTCCTTGTGACATCATCGCATTCCGTACTCTATCCTCACTGATGGGCGCATACCTTTGGGTCGCATTCCAAAATGAAGTTCCTATGCTATTCGTAGGAGGTACAGCATCTGGTAAAACCACGACTCTAAACGCTATGTGTATCTTCATCCCATGGCAGATGAAAATTGTAAGTATCGAATCTACACGTGAAGTAAATATTCCTCAACCTAACTGGGTTCCTGGTCTAACAAGACAGGGATTCGGTGGTGAATCCAACGAAGGAGAGATTGGAGAATTCGAGTTACTCAAAGCGGCTCTGCGTGAGCGACCTGAATACATTATTGTGGGTGAAATCCGTGGTGCAGAGGCGTATGTTCTGTTCCAGGCAATGGCTACAGGCCACTGTGCATACTCAACAGTGCACGCTGACTCAGTGCCTTCATTAGTTCACAGATTGGAAAACAAACCGATCGATATTCCTCGTGTATTGCTACCTGCTTTGGAAGCATGTGTAATTCAAATTCAGACTCGTATCAATGGACGACGTGTCAGAAGAAGTAAGCAAATTGTCGAAATTGTTGGAATTGATCCGAACTCTTTGGAAGTTATCACCAATGAAGTATTCCGCTGGAATGTTGCAAATGATGACTTCATATTCTCCGGAAAGTCATACGTTCTTGAGAAAATAATGGTCAAAATAAATTACAGTCAAGATGAAATGCGTCGAGAGTTAAGAACCCGAAAACGTATTCTTGAATGGATGGTTTTGAACGATATTAGAAAGGCCGATCAGGTAAGCCAAATCATTACTGAGTATTACGTAAGGCCTCATGAGATTCTAGCACGTGTTGATGGTCTACGCTGATTAACTAGGGGGTTTTAATTATGGAGTTAACCGCATGGCAGAAAATTTGTCATCGTATCCTAGGTAAAGTCTTCAAGAAGAGGGCGCGTAATGATACAAAACTTTCAGACGATTTGGTAAAAGGAAACATGCCGATAATGCCTGAAGTTTATATGGCACAATTATTCGTTACAACGGTAACTGTAACTATAATTTGTGTAATTCTATTGGTGGCGGTATTTATGCCAGAAATCGGTTTGATTGATTGGTATGAATCTAGGCCGGATGATGCTTATGCAATGGCATGCTATGAATGGGAATATTGGAATGGCGACTTGGTCGATGAGACGCTTGAAAGTAGAGGTTGTCCTTACTTCCAATACATGGAGTTTCCAGTTTTTGCTAAAATCCTAATTCCTGTAATGTTAGGTTTAGTTGTACCATTTGGAACTTACAAATTTTTGAAAGGCTCTGCTTCAAGAGCAGCTCATGCTAGAGGCGTTGCATTGGAGAAATACCTTCCATATGCAGCATCTTATACCGCAGCAATGGCTGCTGCAAATGCAACCCCGCACAAGATTTTCAAATCATTAGCACTGAATGGAGACATCTATGGTGAAATCGCCTATGACTCTGCGATGATTTATCGTGACGTTTCCCTATTAGGTTACGATTTGTTGACCGCGATGAAAATGGCGGTTGACAGAGCAGCATCGCCTTGGATGACAGAGTTCTTCCAAGGAATGGTTGGAACTTTGACTGCTGGAGGTTCATTGAAACTGTATTTCCTTAATCGTGCAGAACACTACATGCGTGAAAACCGAACACGCCTTCAAGAATTCTTGGAATCTTTGGCAATGTTAGCGGAATCATATGTTGTAGTTGCAGTTGCTATGCCATTGTTCCTAATCGTCATGCTTGTCATTATGTTCTGGGTTAGTGGTGCAGGTGCTCAAATGGAAGAGAGTACCTTGTATGGAGTTGTACTATTGGGTCTTCCAATGATTCATGCAATGTTTGCTTTCATTGTGTGGTCCTCAAGCGAAGAGCAAAAAATGTGATCAGGAGGTGAGAAATTGGCACGCAAAAAGAAGGAGAAAATCATCGTTAAGTTGGATCTTCCAAAAGACGATAATACTCTAACTAAGTTGTATGCAATTCTTGGCGTGAGCATCTTTTTAGGTCTAGCGTGTTTTACATTCTGGGTTACAAACTCTCACTTTACAACGGCAGCAAATGGTCAGCCATTATTCGTGAACATGGCTTGCGGATATGATGCAAATTACATGCCAACATTTGATGATAATGAATCGTGCGATTATGGATTGCTCAAAGATGAACCAGATGTTTTGGTAATGACGCCAGATAAACCTTGGAAAGATTTCATTGGTTTGGGTCAACTATTCGATGTCCCGGGAATGGATGAAAACATTACTGCTAGTGTGCGGCCCGATCAATCTCTTAC
>CAXGTB010000094.1:0-5687 GCA_964012565.1 uncultured euryarchaeote
TTACTCAACTCAAAGACACCAGCCATGGAATGGTCAGAATTGAAGTTAGATGTTCCAAATGTGATTCACATTTAGGTCATCTTTTCCACGAAAGTCGCGGACCACGTTACTGTATAAACTCGATATGCTTGAACTTTAGAGGTGATTAAAATGACGGACTTTTTTTCTTCGAAGAAATATGGACACGAAAGAGGACTATCAGCAGCTTTCAGACAGTGGAGAGCAGATAGTCACTGCAAATTCTTACATGGATACTCACTTGAATTTGAGTTTGAATTCGGTGCTAAAGAATTGGATGAAAGAAACTGGGTAGTTGATTTTGGTGGACTCAAAGAATTGGAGTCTTGGCTCAGGAATAATTTTGACCACAAGACCTTAGTGGCATCTGATGATCCCCATTTATCCAAATTCGAATCGCTGAATGATAATGGCATTATAGACATGAGAATTGTAGAATCTACAGGAGCAGAAATGTTTGCCAAAATGGCTATGGAATACTCAAGCAAAATGATTGAAGAGAACTATGGAGATAGATGCTGGGTTGAAAGTGTTACAGTTAGGGAGCACGGTGCAAATAGTGCAAAGTGTAAGAGATAAATTTAGGTTATACTTACTGAGAGTTTGAATTATCATCTGGTCTAATCCTTTTTCTTCTTTCTCTACGCCAGTTTTCATCCCCAGATTGTTTTTGAAGGGCAGTTGTCCCTTGAACAAAAGCTCCGATCATTCTTTCTGCCTCTGAATCAATAGGCAGACCACGTAATATTACTCTGTCATAAACATCAGAAATCAAATCATTTTTATCGCCATCAAGCGATTCACAAAAATCTGTAATTGATTGTTTCAAGATTTTTCTCAACTGAGGAGATAGAACTCTTTCTTTACGCACCCCTTTGACAGATTCACCATTTATCACTCTATCACGATGCAACTCGTAAACACAATGACCAACTGCTTGAGACAAATTTGCAATTGGATAGCCTTCCCATGTCGGAAGAGTTAGCAAAAGATCACAACGATCTAAGTCATCTGTGGAAAGACCTTTGCCTTCCTCTCCAAAAATCAAAGAAACTTTACCATCAAAATCTCTTACCATTTCTGCAAACTCCCAAGGTAAGACAAAATGACGTTTTAGGACCTTTGAACCAACTTCACGTTTCCCGCTTGTACCGATTACAAGGGACGAATCAGATACTGCATCTTCTAGTGAATTGTATATTCTGGCGGTGTCTAGGATTCTTCCAGAATGCTTTGCTCTGTTTCTAGCTTCCTCATCATCTGGAGAACAATTGGGATTAACCATAGACAGTTTGTCAAATCCATGATTTAGCATTGTTCTGCAAATAGCACCAAGATTCCCGGGATGGTTAATTCCCACCAAAACAATATCGAGATTGTAATTAGAGTTTGGAAGAGGTACATTCAGGCGATCGCCCATTACATGACCTCCGCAATCCAACGAGGGTCACAAGGAGCGTATAGGAAAACTACTGCTTCTTCGTCGTTTTCTCTATCAGGCATAATTATCGAATGCTTGCGGAAACTGTGATTATTTCTTAGATGATGAATCAATGCTGTCAATTCATCCTTCGTACCATGTACGCTAACAGGGGTTCTATCCCAGGCGACTCTAATCGCCATAAAACCGCCTCAATCGGTACGGCGCTGACGGTATCGTGTGACGTACCCAGCAATCCAGTTTCGCAACTTCTTCGATGAAACATCTGTCAGTTGCTCGACCATCTTCTTGTTATGGTCAAAGTCGTCAGTGAATTTTTCGCCGTGTTCTTCACAAAGAATAATTGCTCGCAATTTGATGAATGTTGGTCTAATATTACCCATTTTCACTCCTCCATTAGTTTGACTTCAATAGGAATATCTGGTTCATCGTGACGTGTAACTTGTAATCTGATCTTGCGAGGAGGATTCTCAATACCTCTTGACCAAATAGCTTCGTTAACAGATGGGTCAATCCATACTTCCTCATCTTCACGAACTTTCAAATGCCTGACTACTTCGTTCTTGATAATCTGCATTGCTCTTGGTGCTCTCTTGTATCTTGTTATGTTCCAAGCGTTTCTCAAAGGAACTACCAGTTCACTTACTGCTGCACGTGCCATTCATATCACCTCTGTAATTTAGAGCGCCTCCAGTGGTGGCGCTTTGGATGGGAAACTGTGTTTCTCGATGTTTTTAGCATAACCCAAACAGGAACTCTTCGGTTCTGTTTGCCTGCTTTTAGTAGGCGGATTTTTTTTGCGGCTGGCTTGTTGCGTGACATATTTTCACCTCAGATCCTTCGAATACTAGTTTCTCTGCGGCCTTCTGACAGGCCAGCAAGAATTCGCTTTAGTTGAACATCGTTTACTGGAATTGCAATTCGATTCTCACCGGAAAGGGTGGCAAGATGAGTCTTGACTCGAGTAGTCAATTCAGGATTTACCAAATTAAGACTAGCTAGCCTTGACCTAGCATCGGGAGTGAGTATTCGCTTCATTGCTGAGTCTAGTTCAGCCAATGCTGCTTGTTTTGATTGCTGCTCGATTTCGGCTTCTGCCTGGGCTGCTGCCTGCTCCTCTATCTGAGACTGAATTTCAGCCATGCGTTGTGCACGCAATTTGGCCAATTCGTCATCAGTAGATACAGCCATAGTTGTCACTTCCAGTCACTTCCATCAATACTTTGCTAATCCAGGATAGGATTTTTCAGCCTCATCACGAACTGAGTGAGCCGCTTCATCCAATAATTTGTGACCTGCTGCTGTAATAACACGTCCAGAATACAATTTCTGATCTCCGTCAACTGATTGTACAGTTTTGGTTTCCTTCATCGCAATCAGTCCTGCATCGCTTAATTGTTGCAAAGCTGTGCGAATAATGTGACGGCTACCCATTGCAGGAGTATGAGGGTTGGAACCATTATCCTTCTTTCCGCCATATGCTTGTGCAAGGGAGTTTACACCAATTGGGCCTTCTCTTCCAACCTTACGAAGAAGCGCAGCGCAGCGCACTTCCCACCAATTATCTTGAGTAGGTGGCCTCTCGCGGTGAATACCAGTCTTGACGTAATCAGCCCACTGCGGACGTGAAATACTATCAAGTTCGGAAAGTTTACCAGCTAAAGCAGGGTTCAATAGGTCAGCAGGGACATCGTAAAACGTCGTCATCGTAGCACCAAGCAACTTGCCGACCAAACTCCCCTATATCAATGGCACTGTTTAAAATGAAAAATATCACTGTGCTGAAGAGGGTACTGCGGACAAAATGTAGTAGGGTTCATGAAGGACTAATTTTTCCCCCGAAATATGCGTAAAGCACTAGCCCAGAACCCGAATTTGTTGCGCACATTAATCGGCATGGGTCTGACATTGATTTTCCTCCTTGCGTACGCTGTTTATGGCGCTACAATCGACAGTGAAATGTATGTCTATGAATCCGAATCCAATGAAACAATAGTTGAACTTGAGGCGGCTGAAAAATACTATGATGAAAATTTAAATCGCACAATTTGGACATGGGATGCTAATCTTAACGGTGTAAACTTAACATGGGTTAATTTATCAGGCGAAATGCTATCAAAAGGTTCCACAATTTCGATTTCTAATGGTGAGGGCTTATACAGCCACCCGGATTTAGGAAATCCTGATGCTGAAGACTTCTCATGTTCGGATTCCTGTTCGAAATTGGATGAACATACAATCAACATAACAGATGATAGTTCACGTATTGTCTTGCTTACAGATCCAGATCCCTCATTAAGAGGTAAGGGTTCTCTTTATGCTGATTCATTAGCCGAAGCCGAGGAAGATGCTGCTAAAATTATCTCCACTGAGTTCGAAAAAACATCGGTTAGAATTACAGTTATTGAAAGCGGAAATCGTACAGTGTATCCATCTATCTTACTAACCCAAGTTAACGAAGAATTAGACAATGTTAAGCAATTTGAAATTGATGCTGCTACAGAATTCGTGTGGGCATTAGCCGCAGTTGTAGGTTGTTTTGCAATGGTTTTAGCACCATCATTTACAATATATTTCGCTGCTCAAGCAAGACAAAAAAGAATCGATCTTCGTCTTGAGGCAGCTCAATCCTCATTGTCTGAAGAGTAGCGAAGGTGTCATATTCTTTGAATGACTGTGGGTAAATGAGCCCGATGAGTAGAGTAGTAGCCATTGCCATCATCGCTCTCATGGCATCATCTATTATGCCATTAACAAATGCTGCTTCTGGACGGGCAGTCAACGTTGATTTGGATGTAACCGACATATCGATTACATATCCCGATTCTACAAATCAATCGTTGTATCAAATGTTTTCATCCAACTATCCTATCGCTAACTTCGATAAGCCAGAAATGTTGTATGTTACCGATGGAGTTGTTGGAGTTGAAATGAATATTAATATCGCTATTGAAAACTTAGGAACTGTTCAATCAGGTTTTATCGATGTTGAGGTTCTAGTTCTTCACAATGAATATACTCGTTTTGAATTACTTAACACAACTCAAGGGATGAGTCCACTCTCAGGTTCTTCATCTGGGTCAATCGATATACTTTGGACACCTACCTATTCTGGTAATCATACATTGGTAATATCTGTTAGTAATACAGTAGGAGATGACGACCAATCCAATAATCAGCAGTCCCGTCATCTAACTATTGCTTATCGTTATGATAACTGTAATGATATGTCCCAATGGACCGTTACTGGAGAGTGGAATGTTAACTCTGATGTTTACATATCTCAATCACAAGCGTTCCATGTAGGAAACGGTCAATTCTCTACCTACTCTCCAAACACAGTTTCTACCCTTACTAGTCCTTTTTTCAATGTCGCAGATGATGTTTCAAACCCGAATTCTGCAATAGGATATTCCCTATTTTACACAGGCGGAGCAGGAGCAGGGGATCAACTAAAAGGGTACATCAAGGATGATACTGGAACTTGGGATGAAACTTTCACTTTACAGAATGTCGTCGACAACAATTTTGCAGATGGATTAAGTTGGAATACATTTAGTGCACAATATAATGGCAAAAATTCTCCATTACTTCCTGTTCAAAACAAACATTTTCACACAACAACTCAACTTAGGTTCACATTTTCTTCCGATGCAAGTGGGAATGATATTGGATACTGGATGGATGAATTGATTATTATTTATGACCAGGCTGCGCAAAAGAAAGAATTTCAGATTCAAACTAACGGAGTCTCAACTATTGGAGGACTGCCGGGTGATTGGTCTACATCACGTATTGAGATGACCAATACAGGAAATATATCTGCAAGATACACTCCAACTGCAGATGGTATTCCATCTAATTGGACACATTACTTTGCATACACAAACGGAGCAAGTATTGGTTCATCTGGTATCGAGTTGCTTCCAGGTGAGACCAGAATCTTCGATTTGCGAGTTTTAGTTGACGAAAATGCGAGTCAAGGAAATATCCCAGTGTCTGTTAATGTGACATCAAACATTTATTCCGACATACAAAGTAGTACACAATCAATAATCAAAATACTGCCTGACCGTTTACCAGAGATTATACTACCAGAGTATACTCCAAGGTGCCCTCCTGGCTCTACATGTAATTTCCCAATCATGATTGAAAACATAGGTGAAGCAACCGATGTTTTCAGTTTGAGTATGGCTGATAAAAATGTACCAAATGGCTGGAACATAGA
>CAXGTB010000095.1:0-5586 GCA_964012565.1 uncultured euryarchaeote
GGTAAGCCATCCTGACTATTATCTAGCGACCATCCAAGAAGTTGCATATCCATCTCTAATGGATGAGTCTGAGGCCAAGATGGCATACAAGTGACACTTGCTACACCTTTGATATCTGAGTCAACATCTCCTCTCTCAACTTCGTCAACATCGATTCTAGCTGCCCCCAATTGAAATGTTGAGGTGTCATTTGAGAATGTAATTGCACTTCGATACCAACGCATACCTAGCCTTGTAGAGGAAAAATTACCATTCCATCCTCGTGGTACATTGAGATTCATCAGCAGTTCTCCTGCTGCAAATGAGTCCCTTAGGGCAGATATGGGATCTTCATTCCATTCTTTTCTCGATTCCCTTGGCCAAGAAGTTAGATGAGGTGCATTAACATCAACATGAGGACGATTTAGATTCGAAGGTTCGTCGGGAAGAACATCTAGCGCAGCCTCAATCAATTGGATTGTTGCGTCAATAGCAACCTCCATGCCTTCTGGGTCAAATGATGACCAAGATGAGGCAATCGCAGGCATACCATACATTCCAGCCTCTCTTGCTGCTGCTATTGTTCCGCTGTGGTATGCATCTTGAGAGAGATTAGGACCAAGATTAATTCCACTAACAACTAATTTTGGCATAATTCCTGGAACCAGTTTTTGAAGTCCTCCATCCAACGCTGCAATAATACAATCACATGGAGTTCCACCAATTGAAAACTGGTGAATATTTTCTCTAGAATCATCTCGTCGTGTTACTGTCAATGGCTTACCCAATGAAATTTTCATGCTAACCGCAGAGTTGTTTTCGCTTGGTGCAAATACAATGCATCCGTGTCCTTTTTTGTGTAAAGCAGTAACTAAATCCTGTAAACTGTCAGCTTCAATCCCATCATCATTCGTCAGAAGTATCCATGCCATTTTGAGCGCCTCCTTTTATCACCAACATGATTCCGAAAATCAGAATCAAACCACCAAGCCAGGTCCACTTACCTGGCACATCTTCTGAAAAGAAGAACCAGCCAATGAAAGCACCAATAATCGGCTCAAGGGTTACTGCAAATGATATCGTTAATGGTGGTAGCCACCTAAGACATGCGTTTAGTCCTGTGTGTCCGACTATACCTGCCAGGAATGCCAGAAGAATGAACCATCCCAGTAATTCTGATTCAACCCAACCCAAGGCTGCAGTGCTTTCACCCATCATAATTGATGCAGGAATTAACAGAATTGCACCTAGGAAAGTTACAGGGACAGCATAAACGAATACTGGCATCCATTCTCTAAGAATTCGTCCTGCGACAATGTAGCCAACAACTGTTATTGCTCCAAGAAAGGCAAGGAAGTCTCCCCAAAGGGTTACATCTCCGCTATTTTTAGCATCTAGTAAGGTAATTCCTGCTCCAAATAATCCAACTAATGCACCAGCTGTTTCCAACCTGTGTGGCTTTCGAACAAGAATCGCTGTTCCTATTACGATGATTATCGGATGGCTAGTCACAAACAGAAGTGAGTGAGCAAGCGAAGTGTGGTCTAGAGATGTGACCCATGTTCCAAAGTGGGCTGCTAGAGCACAACCTGATCCCACAATTATCAATATTGTACGTTTCTCAAACAGTCTAGTTTTTGCATTCGAATCCATTTGCTTATACTGCCAGATAGCAAAAGGAAGCAGCATTAGGACTGTTATCTGAAGTCGCCAAGATGCCCTCATTAGTGGAGGAATTGAATCTACATGAGAAAGAATTGCACCTGCTGATGATACTCCAATAACTCCTGCTACTAACAAACCCCACACAAGTGGAGGTGTACGAGTCATTCTCATGCCTCGACTAACTCTGCGTCTTGTGAATCGCCACCGATTACACCCGCTCTCTTGAACAAGAAGTAAATCAGGTACCCAATCATAACATTGAGTAGTACGAATGCACCCAATCTGATGCCGTGCCATGTCAAACTACTGCCAAACTCTGGGCTCCACAGCGAATCAATGAATGAGAGAATACTGCTTTCAGTACCAAAGAAAGCCTCGCCGGTAAGAAGACCCGCAGCTACCATGAAAGTACCTAGCAGAATTAGAGCACGCTTCTTTTCAGCGACTACTGTTCCTTCTTCTTCCTTGATTGCATCAATTCTTGGTTTCAACTTCTTGTCTTCCCACTTATCACGAGCAACACCACCGATCAACATCGGTAATGTGTGTGGAACGTCTAGATACATACCCAATCCGAAAGAGGTACCCATTCCAGTAGCCCATTCTACGAAAACACCTAGCATGAACCCGAGCAATAGAAGAGTAAGATCGCCTTGACCTTCTGCAAAGATAACTGAGAATGTTGCGAATGCGTTTGCTTGTGGTGCAATTAATTGAATACGACCTTGGGCTAATTCATTTGCCAGGAAGATAGCTACTCCAGCACCGATTACTGCACCAGGAACTACTCCCATTATGTTGCCCTTTGAGATGTGGTATGGGCGGTTTCCAATGTACAGGCTGTTCTTGTAATCTCCAATAACAGTTCCAGACATTGAGATAGCAGAACCGAATACTGTAGTACCAACCAAGCCAAGAAGAACTGCTTCTTGTGTGGTCAAGCCTAGAGGATCTGTAAAGTTCAGGAATACACCAAACAGCATCAAAAGAACGATGAAAGATGTACCTGATACCGGCTCAATACCCGTTTCACCCATTACCCTAACTGCAATTGCTCCCAGCAGGAATGTCGTCATCAATAAGATCAGTGAAAAGACAATACTTGCAACAATTGGGAATTCACCAAGCATGAAAATCACAATCATAGAGCCAAATGTAAGAAGCATGAATATTGGTATGTGGGACAAAGGCCACTCATACCAGCCCTTGCCTTCCATGTATTCCTTACCGGAGTCTCCCTTGAACGCTTTACCAATGTCGACAAAGATATTTGCGAATGTCTTCCACATCTTTAGTAGACCAAATATTCCACCGCCAACAATAGCTCCGATAGCAATGAAACGCACTGCTTTCGCGAATGCATAGATTTGGACGGCTCCCGTACTATTAGGATAATCCGCAGGATTCACAGCATGCAATGCTGCTGGAAGGTCTTGTAGTGGAACACTTGCACCAATTTGTCCTTCATAGACTGGAAGGTTGAATGCGACTGCTAAAGGAACGAGGAAGAACCAACCAACAATTGTACCTAGGTTAACTAGGAATGCAACTCTGGTTTTCATGAACCACCCTATTGCAAACATTGAGGGCGTCAAAGCTACACCAACATATGTGTACATGAAGGGGTTGAATACTGTGTCTGGATTATAGTGAGCAGGTCCTTTTGCAACTCCATCCACTACCTCTCCAGGTTGGTGGATTTTAGCATGTGAATAGAAGGATGAAAGACCGAATGTATCTGCAGAAAGTAACTGTGCTAGGTAATCGCTCAATGCTTGTCTCTTACCGTTCATCCAAACTAGTGGATATTCGATTAAGAATAAACCTACCATGGTTATTGCAGTCCAAACTCCGATTGTCTTTAGGGACTCTCTTGCATGTTCTACAGCACCTGTTGAAACGTCGCTGGCAATGTCTAGCATCTTGAGAGTCGCTTCGAATCCAGGTAAAGGAAGAGGGTCTTCTACTAGCCATACACGCCTAAAGATGATGAAATACATCACACCGAGGAAACCTGCGAACATCGATGCCACAATTCCCACGAATGCCAAGCGCATTGTTTCTCCTTCGCCTAAAACGATTAGAGGACCATCAGATAACCAATACTGAGGGTCTGCTGCAAGCAAGAAGATTGCAGGGAAAGTAAAGATGAAACCGGTAGATGCGTGAGTTGCACCTGTAGTGGCAGATGTAGCGATGTTCACTTCAGAAGGAGACCATTTCAGTGCCATTCCAAGAACGTATGCAATGTACCATGCTGCTGAAATCGCTAATCCAAGTTTCAAACCAATATATGCTGTAACTCCAGAAAAAATCGCACCGATTCCAATTCCAATCAATACTTTCTTTGTATCCCAGTGAGATACTTCAAATGCTTCTTCGAGATTCTTTTCTTCAAGATATTGCTCAAGAACACCTGTATTCAGGTTGTTATACATCTCGTCGTCTAACCATGTCAGGGTGCCACTCTCAATAGCCTTCAATCCTTCCGGGGTTACCGGTTGGCGATATGCCGACTTTTTGACTCCCATTATTTCACCTCAGAAAGGATCAGTGGTCACGAATGATCTTGAATAATCCTAGAGCTTCCATCCACATGATTTCTTTTCCAGCATCGATTTCCATGTCATCTTCCATTGGGAGAATCATCATTGAGTGGTCGCGCATGTTCATTGCGTGAACCTCGACGCCCTCAATATGGGTCACCATTGCAGTTCCTTTCTCGATAAGAGGAACATGAATTGAATCTGTTACGCTACCAACGTGAGAGATTTTTGATCCAGTGAATATGTCTACTAACTCTAATCTAGCCTTTGCAGAACCGTGCTTTCCAGGCTTTGATTTTGAGATTGAATTAATCTTGTAGGCTTTGTCGTCGACACAACAGTAGCGACCGACCTTTAGTGTTCGAATTTCAACACGGGTTGTTCCTGGCATTTGGCTCCCTCAGGCTGAGGCTATGGTTAGGGCTTATGACCGTTGTCCTTGATTCGCCTAACTACTCATAAGTTACGAACGTCCAACCTGTCACCATTTGCACCCATCTTACCGATGCAATATGGTAACAATTTTTTAGATACATCAGACGGATTGGTTAATTCTCCATTATCATGATATTCAATGAAATTAGGTAACATTGGGAATGATAATTCATCAGCGTTACGTATCTCCATTTGCATACCTGTATCAACAATTCCCGGAGCGATTGCTAAAGCTGAAATATTCTGACCCTCACCCTCTTCTGCCATACAATTAGTCCACATATCTAGGCCTGCCTTAGACACACAATAAGCACTCCAACCGTGTAGTGAACGTTTTGCAGCCCCACTAGATATTGTTGTAATTCTAGTGTGAGAGTCTCCTCCAATAATCGATTTGAGAGATCTTGTCAAATCTTGGACACCAATCAAATTGACGTGAATTAATTTCTCCCAATCAGCTGTTGTAACCTCTAGCATATTGGCAATCGGATTAATTATTCCAGCGTTATGTACTATACCTGACAAGTGGGTGAATTCGGATCTGATCTTTTCTACTGTGGACTCGACATCTGATTTTGATGCTATGTCACAGGCTATAGCAACAGAACTACTCGAATATGATTGTAAATCATCTCTAATACTGTTCAACTCATCACTTTGTCTTGCAATGGCAATTACAGGAAAGTCAGCTTTGGCAATCTCTAGTGCTATTGCTCGACCCAATCCCTTTGATGCGCCAGTTACTAGATATGCACCTTTCATGGCGTTGTTAAATCAAATAAGCCTTTGATGATTTCATTCATCCCAGACTCTAAACCCATCATCTGTAGAATACCAATATCTTCCGTCATTGTCTTGATACCAATTGACTCCATTTTCATCATTTGGTAGCCAATCACCCTCTGGTAAATCTTCCCATCTGGAAACAAAATCAACAACTTTACCAGAATCTAATTGTTTA
>CAXGTB010000096.1:0-5393 GCA_964012565.1 uncultured euryarchaeote
GAACCGTTTTTCCAGCCACCTGGCTGGATTATTGGCCCAATTTGGAGTATTCTGTACGTCATGGTTGCCATCAGCATGTATACCACCATAGCAAATCGCAAGGAGATTAATTATCAACACATTGCAATTGCATTGTTTACGATACAATTGCTCGTGAACTTAGCTTGGCCAAGTGTGTTCAATGATGCTAGATATCTACTGTCACTATTGATGATCGTTGTAATGGTCTCATTCACCGTTGTATATGCGTACTTGATTTACGAAGAGAACCAAATTGGATCTATGCTTGTTTGGCCATACATCGCCTGGGTGTCTTTTGCTGGATTGATTAATACAGCATATTACCTACATGCGAATTAACGAAGATACCTTTGAGTTTCGTTGAATCCTCCAATAAACATTGGATTATCTCCCCTATTGTCGATTACAACAGGTACTGTTCTGTGACCAGTTTCAGCTACGACTTCGTATCTTGCATCAGGGTCATGATCGAAATTTATCTCATCATAACTAAGACCTTTAGAATCAAATAAACGCTTAACAGCGACGCAATAGGGGCATACTGTGGTAGAATATACCACAAAATCCGCTTTGGAAGCTTGTGCATCATCTACAACTCGACCCATGATTAGCGCTCCTGGTTGGCATTCTTGAACCTGCGTCTTTCATCATTCTGTGAAAACTAATCCTTCAGTATCAATCTGCCAGTCAAGAACAGACCAAGGGATTGCTTCTTTGGTTGCTTCAGGGTTTCTTGAAATGATTCCAACAAAACCGCCGCCTGCTGCTCCCATTCCTTTCCACGCAAGAACATCTTTCATGCCCACTAGCATCTGATAAGGTTCGTTTAAACTTGGATCTAACCGCCCTACTGCATCGGAATATGCATTCATTGCTGCGCAAACATTGAACCTATCATCGCGTTGCACTGCAGCAGCCATATCCCTTCCACTTTGTCGAATGTCCATCAGGTGTGGCAATACCTCGTCGTATCTAGACCAGACCCCGCTGTGTAAATCTCCTGAAGTGTGTCGAATTCCTGTATCTGCGAGGATTAGATGCTTCTCAATCCACCTATTGAATGAAAGTGGGGGTACGAGATGAACTCTCTCAACGTCACTTCCAATGAATTTTAGATGCTGCATACCTCCATATCTTGCAGCCCATTGATCTTGACGACCGCCATGGTTACCTAGCAATTTTTCAAATTGATATGCAAGTTCTTCACTATTTTCTGCTCCTTTTATTGCAGCCAATAATGCTACATTTATCGCACCGGTTGTTCCTAGACCACTTCCTACTGGAACATCACAAGTGTAGGAAACGCTCAATTTCCCTGAATTATCAATATCCATATTGGCATGAGCGTAATGATTTATTGCGATGTTAACAACATCGCCGCCGACTTGTTCACAGAACGGTGGAGCATCAGACCAACCACCAGCAAGGTCGATTCTAACCGGAGCTTTTGTCGAAGGCATGTTTGGCCTATTAGGACATACCTTATCTCTCTACCCTTTGCAATTTCCAAGAAAATATTACCGGTAAAAATCAATTGTAAATTTAAATTTCTAATTGGGAAGTTAAACCAAATCTACAAGCCAATCTTTGACATTTTCATGGTATTCAATTGGAATCATGTGCCCTTTGTGATGCTGAATCTTAGTGACGTCCCACCCAGATTCTATGAACAATTCAGGTATTTCCAAACCCGCTTCCAGAGAAACTCGATGGTCACTTTCACCATGCATCCACAGCAATTTGCCTACTGAAATTTGAGTCAAGCGGTCTCGCAATTCTAGGGGACGAACTACCCTTGTTGCGATGGCTACTATACCCAAGATGTTTAGATTGAATTGAAGGAGTTCTTGCGCCATAGCTCCGCCCTGGCTAAATCCCCCTAGGACAAGTTGATCATCAGGAAGCATGTTTGACAACTTTAGCAAAGAAGAATCAACATCTGATAACTCCTTAGCAGATAGAATTCTTCTGCCCGGATTATCTCCTCCTTCATATCTCCACCAAGTAAATCCACGCTTTGGATGAGGAAACTCCGCTTGTGGAACCAATAGATCCCACCCCTCTGGTAAAATCTTCTCAGCAAATGGCCGCATCATTTCTGCAGTACCTGTCATACCATGCATCATGACAAGTGTAGGCATGTTGCTACCTCACAATGTCCAAGAACGAACAAGAGCACCGGCAACTTTGAGATGAACAAATGAGGTTTCACCTTGTAATGTTAGAGTGATTCTATGCTCGCCTGTCTTTGATGGAATAGTACCAAAAGAGCCCTTTTCGGTTGCCCCATTGCCCCAAGCTCTGGATAACGGAGAAGTGCCATCTTGCTGGTCACTTATAGTCAAAGTTCCAGATCCTCCTTTGTCATCTATTTCTACATCTAAATACCAAACTAAAGTATCCCACGCCTCATTGGATGAGTATCCCTCATCAAAGAATGAATCATAAATTTCTTGATCATTTTCTTCATACATGTTATCGTGTAAATCCCCAGCACGATAGAAGAACACATCACCGGTATATCCTGTATCCTTCTGGACGAGACTCATTTGTAAGTTAATTACACCAGCAGTGTCTGTCCAAAGAAGACTTTGAATGAAGCCTTGACGACCACTAAACACGTAGCTAAGTTGGTGACCTTCACTTGAACTTGCAGATACTGTGACTTCCCCATTGTAGATATTATCAGTAGTCGCACTCCAATCTTGGCCTAAAAGCCTGAACGCCCAAGTGTTGCCAACCTCCCATGGGAAATTGAATACAGGCTGAGGTTCTCCGTTCTCATAAACTGACAATCCATCCATAGTAACTCTGCCCAAAAAGGGATTGTGATTGATTACCGCATGCCTTTGAGCCTCTCCTTCCGAGGAGATTCCTAGCATGAATAAGCCATCATCCTCACGGACATCTGCAACCACTAAGCGAGTACTGTCCTCTCCAAACTGTGGGGTGATGAAAGTGTACAACCACTGGTCACCAATTTGCCATTGAGGTAAAACTAGATCTCCTTCAGTGGTATTACCAATATCTGATTCAGAACTACCCTCGTCACTAACACAACCGGCAAGGCTGACTGTTATCATCAATAGCGACAACAAGTAAGGGCGCATGTTAGGTCCCTAATACAGACTCATTATTCAGCATACGGGTATGCTGATTAGAACCAACCAGTGATAGTCAATGCTGGTGCAATGACTACCGCTACAATGCTCATCAGCTTGATTAGAATGTTAAGCGATGGTCCGCTTGTGTCCTTGAATGGGTCTCCAATTGTGTCGCCGATCACAGCTGCTTCGTGAGCGTCGTCGCCCTTTTCTGCACCTGCAATGTGGCCTTGCTCAATCGCTTTCTTTGCGTTATCCCAAGCGCCTCCAGCGTTAGCCATGAATAGCGCCATTAGAACACCTGTAACTAGAGAGCCTGCAAGAAGTCCACCAAGCGCAGGAGCACCTAATGAGAATCCAACGATAACTGGGGCAATAATTGCAACAACACCTGGACCTACCATTTCCTTTAGTGCAGCATCAGTTGAAATCTCGACACATCGTGCACTGTCAGGATACATTGTCCCCTTGTGTTCAATCTTTTCAGGCCATGAAGATACGTCTTCAAGATCTACACCTTCTGGAGTATTTGCAGTTAGAGCCTCTCTCATCATACCGAATTGTCGGCGGATTTCAGTAACCATTTCGTTAGCAGCCTTACCTACTGAAGTCATTGTCATTGCAGCCACTACGAATGGCAGAGAACCACCAATCAATAGACCGATTACAACCTTAGGGTCCGACAGAGCTAGTTGTGAAAGACTCAGGTCTGCTGCTGCAGAATATGCTGCGAATAGTGCGAGTGCCGTTAGTGCGGCACTTCCGATAGCGAACCCTTTGCCGATTGCAGCAGTAGTGTTACCAATTGAATCTAGACCATCTGTAATGTCACGTACGTCCTTTCCTAGACCGCTCATCTCAGCAATTCCACCAGCATTGTCTGCCACTGGGCCATAAGCATCTACTGTCATTGTAACACCGACAGTTGCAAGCATTCCCATTGCCGCCATTGCGATTCCATACAGACCGAACTCAGGCAGATAACCTCCAGGGTCATCTCCACTATGTCCGTCCATCATGAAGTGGTTAGCGCCAAAGATACCGAAACAAATCAAGATAATTGGAATGAATGTAGACATCATACCAACCGAAAGTCCAGCGATTGCATTAGTCGCAGGTCCTGTCTTTGACATCTCTCCGATGTGAGGAATTGCTTTTGGTTTCAAACCAAAGACATCTTCTATTCCAGTGTAATACTCGGTAACTAAACCAATCAGAATTCCGACAATTGAACCGATAATCACCGCAATCATTGGTTCTGTTCCAGTATCGAGATCCATGAATTCGATTCCAAACCATCCGACAAGCCAGAATAGACCTGCGCCAATGAAAGTTGTATTTCTTAGAGCAGCTCCCGGTTCGCTGTTCTTCAAGAACTCCATTGAGAATACCCCTACAAGAGATGCTAGGTAACCAACTAGTCCCAAGAAGATTGGAAGAATTACGTAGTCTGCATTCATACTAGCACTTGAGTCAGCAATAACCATTGCAGCGATTATTGAACCGACGAAAGACTCGAAGATATCTGCGCCCATACCAGCAACGTCACCCACGTTATCACCGACGTTGTCAGCGATAACTCCAGGGTTGCGGGGGTCATCTTCAGGAATTCCTGCTTCTACCTTACCTACAAGGTCAGCACCTACGTCAGCAGCCTTTGTGTAAATTCCACCGCCAACACGGGCGAATAATGCAATGGATGATGCACCCATTCCGAATCCTGCAGCATGAGATATGTGAGATGATCCTTCATCGCCCGCTCCTAAGAAGTAGGCTACAAGAGAGATACCAAGTAGACCAAGTCCACCGACTGACAAGCCCATTACGGCTCCACCGTTGTATGAGACTGCAAGTGCTTCGGATTGCCCTCCATTCTTTGCAGCCATTGCGGTTCTGCCATTGGCAGAGGTTGCAGCTCTCATTCCAGAGAACCCTGCTAGAACGCTAGTTATAGCACCTGCAAGGAATGCAAGAGAAGTTAGATGGCCATCATCTTCTGTAACGAAGTAAAGCAGCACTGCTACTATTCCTACAAACATTGCAAGATACTTATATTCGGCTTTCAGGAAAGCCATAGCGCCATCCTGAATCTGCTGAGTAATATCCGCAACAGTTGGGTTGTCAATTTCTATACTGTTCACTTTATTGTAAAGGTAGGCTGCAATAGCAAGTCCTACCAAAGCTACAATCACTGCAATTAGTGCGATGTCCATCATAATATACACCTGTTGCCCGCCGACCTACCTCCCCTTCATAAGGACATCCCCT
>CAXGTB010000097.1:0-5306 GCA_964012565.1 uncultured euryarchaeote
TAAATCTTCCCATCTGGAAACAAAATCAACAACTTTACCAGAATCTAATTGTTTAGTTACTTCTTCGGTTGCCTTGTGTACTTGTTCAATCAAATCATCTTCTGTTTGATCTTCTAAAGCAGGATGGACTGCTGATTCCTTTGGAGAATTTTTACGCTTTTGTTGAGGCTTTTTCTTAATCATAACAGCAATTGCACCAAACAGTACGAAGATTATTCCGGCACCTGCAATTCCAAGTATAAGCATTAGATTGGAATCTTCTTCTGATTCTTCAGCTGATGAGGTTTTCTCTTCATCTTCTTCAACAATCAGTGCCGAAAGGCAACCTTGTGTGTCAGAATATAGATATGATGAATATTCATTCGGACATCTGTCACCCTCATTTGCACCGCTGACGAACTCCCCAATTACTCGGCCTTCACTCCAATCAGGATTATCCCAATTGTCACCATAGCCATCACCGTCTGTATCATTCCATTGTGTTGCGTCCATGTCGTTAAAATCAGTTTCAGACGACCAGCCGTCCCCATCTAAATCAGAACATCCAAGCTTGTCATAAATCGATGTTCCCGCTTGGTTAGGACAGTCATCGCCATCTGAGGCTTCGACGTTATCACCATAACCATCGCCGTCTGAATCCGTCCATTGTTCAGGATTATCATCAAATTCATCGACATCTGACGTATATCCATCATTATCTGCGTCGATTTCAGAAGGTGCACAACCTACTACAGGATTCAATGTTCCATTATCTAAATACAAGGTTGTATTCACTAGTGTTGTTTTCTGTATTGGAGTTTCTGGACATTGATCAACATCATCTGTAAATGAATCATAATCAGTATCCCTCTCAGATGGACTACATCCATTTGAGTTAACCATCGAGATTTCTTCGACCGGAGTTTCAACACAGATGTCAAAGTAACCATCAGCGATAGAATCGCCTACACCATCTCCATCTGCATCGATATGCTGTTCAGGATTTGATGGTAAGTCATCAACTGAATCTGCCCAACCATCTCCATCCGTGTCTAGGCAACCGAATAGTCCATCCTTGTACGATGTGCCGCTTACGTTAACACAATCATCACCTTCTAATCCGGAGTTATTATCGCCAAAGCCATCCAAATCAGAATCTAACCATTGGGTTGATTCGAATGGGAAGATATCGACATTGTCACCGAAACCATCTGAATCTGTATCCTTCCATTCGGTGGAATCACTTGGGAAATCGTCCATAGAATCAGCCCAACCATCACCATCTGTGTCAATACATCCTAACAGTCCGTTTGTTGAATTGCCAAATTCATCTACACAATCATCAGAGTTATCTCCGTAACCGTCTAAATCTGTATCGTTCCATTCAGTATTGTCATTAGGATGACTGTCATTCGAGTTCTGCCATCCATCACCATCATTATCAGGACAACCAATGTTGCCAAAAGTGGAGTTTCCTGCAACATCAGGACAATCGTCTATGTCGTTAGTATAACCATCATTATCATCATCTAATTCACTTTGAGGACATCCATCTAAGTTGACTTCAAGGCCAACTTCAGTTCCAGGACAAAGATCGTCTCCATCCCAAACACCGTCTGAGTCATTGTCTGGCAAGATATAGTACATATCTTCACCAAGTTTCGCATAAGCGACATACCTTTCCCAAAGGCTAAGGCCGGTGAAGCCCATTTGTTCCCACTCAAGTTGCCCAGGGTCTGACAACAAATACTTCATGAAATCATGATTCCTTGTTATCTGATCTGCAGAAGTGAATGCACGCATATCGGTTTGTAAGGGCCAATCTCCGCTACGTGATGCTTCAAGTGAGGCGTTGACAAGAATTCCTCCTGCAGCAACTGCATCGGCAGCACCGTGTGTATAATTATCAACCAATGGAACGATGTACAATCCGTCATCATTTTCTAGGGTGTAAACTAATTCTGTAAATCCAATACTTCCATCACCAGCAGGTGCTGAGATTCCATTTGTGACATTTTCTCTTGGCTCTCCAACGTTTATTCTGAATCGATTCTGCGTGGATGAATATATGCTCTCACTTTGAGCACAATTAGAACATAGTACGGTTTCTTCAAGAATTGTAATATCTGAACGATTTTCCCACCTATGTGTCAAAACAATTTCCTGACTATCACAAGAGGAGTGAAGATCCGACCATTCAGGAATTCCATCACCATCATCATTAGGTACCACAGAATTCCAAATCAGACCAGGCATTTCTCCGTTTGAAGTGAGAATATTTACATTTGAACCAGATGTAATCCAGCGTACTTGAGCCATTGACAGCCCCCCAACTGCAGTCATACATGATTCAGTCGAACCTCCTGCCTTAACCATTAGCGCTCCAGCAGCTCTGCCGTATGGAATCTCTATGATTTGACCATCGGTATTTACACAATCCCATAAACCGGTAGTGGAATAGTTTGCAGCTTTGGTTGCGTAAACAGGACTGACTCCGTTGGGACTAGAACCAATCGGATAACCTGAACTACAGAGTTCAACTGTAGTCAGTATTCGGTCTGATTCCCAATACCCAACTTCCTGATCAACTGTTGGAAAACTAGATCTCCAAGAACCTTCCATCAAAGATGTGTAATGCTCCCCTTCGACTCGGATGAATGCATCACTCACCATGATAACCGAAATCCAGCCTCTTCTCCAAGCAAGAACCAATCGCTCTCCCTCTGCATCAAATTGTGCACCGAATAAACCTGGTGCCCAGTTTGTTGTAAGATCAATTTCGCCTATTGAATCCCAAGTATCTGTTCTGTAAACGAAAGACGATGAATTGTAACCTCTAGCGATAACCATGCTTCCACCATCAGGTGAAAAGTCAATGTCATATACGTGCACGCCCAAAGAAAATGTTTTGATTATCGATTTACTTTCGATATCCATGACAATTACCTTACTGTCATGCCCACCAGTGGCAACGTACCTTCCATCCGGACTAATTGCCAAAACTCTGATGTAATCTGTATGATTTTGGTGAGCAGTATATTGGCTCCCATTAGATATCCAAAATGCTGAAACTTCCCGGTAGGATGCGACAAAGACCAACCTACCATCGGGAGTAGTATCGATTCCGCTTATCCAACCGGGTAGTCCGGAATAATTCGCTTCTAAACTCCAGTTGCTCGTGTGATAAGAACTCAAAATAGCATCAAATCCACCACAAAATACACGATTGTCGTCATTAGACCATGCGACCTCATATACACCGTTGTTAGTTCGACCTTGCCACAAATCAGCAACCATGTTCCCATTTGTTGCATTTATTATTTTACAGCCACCATTGTCACTTGCAACAATTAGGTTGTCACCATCGGGTGAAATTTCAATATCGTGGACATCGCCTTGCATCGTATAAAGAAGCGACAAAAAATTGCCAGATTTATCGTACATTGAGACTTGATTATTTTTGCTACTAGCAAAGAAAACCGAATTATTACGAGCCCAGATGACCGATGTCTTTTCCCCGCCCATGGTGGTATCTAGTTCGAGTTCATTGGTATCACTCCAATCATACCTAACTGCTTGTTCGAAATTTGCAATACCGTCTCCATCTGAGTCTGGACACCCTTCCCCTGCGGTGGAAACAGCAGTACCGTAAGCAAATGGACAAATGTCTTCATCATCATCCACTCCATCACTATCACCGTCTAATGCTGTTATGATAGGCAAGAAGGATATTGAAACCATCAATGCTGAGAGTATCAGAGCATTTCTCATGCTAAACAACCCTTTAATCAACTACTAAACATTTTATCCGTATCGTTCGGAAAAAATCAAGAATAATCATAGAATCCTTGTCCAGATTTGCGTCCAAGTTTTCCTTGCTCAACCATCTCGATTAGTAATGGAGCAGGAGCATATTTGTCATCTGCTAATCCTTCATGTAGGACATTCATTATGTGTAAAACGGTATCATTACCAATTAAGTCTGACAAAGCTAGTGGTCCAATTGGATGGTTCATTCCTAGTTTCATTATACCATCAATTGCCTCCGGTTCTGCAACCCCTTCCTGGAGCGTGAGAATTGCTTCATTGATCATTGGGCAAAGAATTCTGTTCGATACAAATCCTGGTGAATCATTGCACATCAATGGAATCTTGCCCATACTTTCTGCAGCCTCCAAAACGGTTGAAGTAACATTTTGCGAGGTATCTTTCCCATTGATTACCTCAACTAGTTTCATGATTGGAACTGGATTCATGAAATGCATTCCAATTACTTTGTCTGGCCTAGATGTTGCGGCAGCAATCTCACTAATTGAGATTGAAGAGGTGTTACTAGCTAGAATACAATCGGGTTTACAAATTCCATCTAACTCAGAGAATATTGATAGTTTCAAATCTAAAATTTCTGGCACTGCTTCGACAACCAAATCGACATCTGAACAGGCCGCTCTATCTACAGCAGTTGTAATTCTTGCACGTGCTGCATCCGCATCTTCTTGCGTCATCCTTTCTTTGGAAACCAGCTTTGATAGGGACCTTTCAATTGTAGCAATTCCTTTGTCTACGTAT
The DNA here is from genome assembly GCA_964012565.1 of uncultured euryarchaeote. Taxonomy (GTDB): domain Archaea; phylum Thermoplasmatota; class Poseidoniia; order Poseidoniales; family Poseidoniaceae; genus MGIIa-K1. The sequence continues at coordinate 4,549 of CAXGTB010000097.1, forward strand.
TCTTGTTGAATATCAATCATAACTACTTCAATCCCAGCACATGCTGCGACTTGTGTGATTCCATTACCCATTTGACCTGCGCCCAACACTGCCATTTTTGAGATGCTCATACCCAGCCCGAGACATTCCTTGTTCATGATAATTGGCTTCTTCAGTTAACTTGGTTGGTATGAATTCAAATGGTTAATCGATATACCCCGAACATGCGTGAATGGCTTGGTCTCAAGCATGTGTTGAGAGAAGGTTGGGTAAGAGCAGGCGTTGAATCTCCTGAAAGCGTAGCTGCCCATTCTTGGGGCATGTCGGTTTTAGCAATGCATCTATGCCCTGATGAGTTAGATAAAATGCGAGTTTTAGAAATGTGTCTTGTCCATGATTTGCCAGAGGTGGAAGTCGGAGATCTCACACCACATGATGATACCAGTACAAAAAGCGAGGATGAACATCGTGCGATGCAAAGACTTGCTCCGCATTGGCTTGGCCTATTCGAGGAATACGAGGCTGGATTAACTGAGGAAGCAAAATTTGTGAAGTACCTAGACAAACTTGACATGGCCTTAATGGCCCGAATTTATGAGGATTCTCAGGGCCTAGATTTGAGTGAATTTATCGCATCCGCTCGTAAAGTTATAGGCGAAACTAACTTGAAGTGAATCCTCCACGGCGGGACACCACAGTCCTGTAGTGTAGTGGTCCATCATCTCGGGTTTTGGTCCCGGGGACGTCGGTTCGACTCCGACCAGGACTATCTTCTATCA
>CAXGTB010000098.1:0-5216 GCA_964012565.1 uncultured euryarchaeote
CCCACCAAATTTAGATTTCCAACAGCGGAAGAAGTTAGTTCACTATCTCTGGAATGGGAAGTGAAAAATCGATTTGATATTCTTGGAATTGAGGTGATTAAAGCACACCCTCTCATAGAATGGCCAGAGGATTGGGCATGGAAAGATGAGTGCATCAGTGACGACAGCGTGCATCCAATTGCAAGAGAATCAATATACAGATCAATACACAGACTTGTGTCAAAAGTTATGGTTCTAAATCCAAAAGGGGAAGTACTGATGGGAAAAATTGAGCGTGGACATTTCGTTGGGCATTGGACTCTACCTGGGGGCTACATGGACCATGATGAACACCCTGCTATTGGCTGCGTGAGAGAAACATTAGAGGAGATGGGGATTGATATCGAGTTAAGTGAAGATGCTCCAATAATTACCCAACGTATATTCACCAATGAAGGAATATCCTTCGTTTCCTTCACATATCGTGCGAACTGGGAAGGGGACAATTCGCAAATTAAACTTAAAGAAAATGAGATTTCAGAATATGCTTGGTTATCGCCAAATGAAGCAATGTCTAGAGCAGTATCAGGTTTTGATGCTGCTGCACTCAGACACCTATGATTTCTCTAGCAGCATCTAGTGCCGCCGGTAAGCCGTCTGGATTAGAACCTCCACCTTGTGCAAAGGTTGGACGTCCGCCACCTCCACCACTGATATGAGAAGAGATTGATCTTAGAATATCTACTGCATTGAATTTCTCACTAGCAGCTGTTCCTTCAGTTGTTGCAATCATCAACTTCCCCCCATTCTCACGACTGCCAAGTACTGCAAGAGTTGGCTTGGATTGGTCTAAAGTAAGTTCTTTTAGCATCTTTGTCATTTGTTTGAGATCTCCGTCGACCTCCATAACAACAACACGAATTCCGTCAACTTCTGCTAAGTCGTCGCCTCCACCAGAGGTGCGTAGTCGTACTATTTCGGCCTCGAGATTTTCAATTCGTTTGCGTTGCTCTTTCCACTCGCTGAAAAATCGATTCGCTGTCGCAGGTAGTTCATCAACAGGGACTTGAAACACATCGGATGCAGTTCTCAAGATGGATTCCTGAGTTCTTGCATATTCCATTGCTGCTTGTCCAGCTACGATGTGCAATCTTTCAACACCATCTTGGACAGCATTTGAGCGCACAACTCGGATTTGACCGATTCTTCCAGGTTCATCGTGATGGGTTCCACCACATGCTTGAATATCATGGTCAGAGATTCTCAAGATTCGGATATCTCTGCCTTTAGGTGCGCCTCCTTGATACAAGTCAAAGCCGAACTTACGGTCTGCATCTTTGCGGTCAAGAGTCAATTTTTCTGTTCTGGCAACATTCTGAATTACCTCATTTGCCAATGCTTCAATCGCATCTAAATCTGAGCGATTCAACCTTTTGTGGTGTGTAATATCCAAACGTGCAGACTCAACTGATTTGTTTGCACCTGCTTGATAGATGTGAGGTCCTAGTAACCTCCTAGCTGCCCCTCCAACAATGTGTACAGCAGTATGGTGATCCATCAATTGTCTTCTTCGAGTCCAATCTAATTCACCATGAACCATATCTCCAACCTCGAAAGGACCGGTGGCAAGATGAAGAACCAAATCTCCAACCTTTCTTGTATCCAAAATTGAATGTGAGGCAGAGTCACAAGTTAGAGTTCCATGATCCCCTTCTTGACCACCTCCTTCTGGATAGAAGCAGGTTCTGTCAAGTACAATTCCATGAGTTGCCCCCTCTGGCAACTCATCTCCGACCAATTTGAGACATGCTAATACACTAGCCTCGAAGTTTTGTTGTGATACATCTTCGTAATACAATGGAACTGTTGCTGGAAGTTCAGGAGTTGATTCAACGATTGGTTTTGCAGTTACCGCTTTTGCTGCCGCTTTAGCCATTGCAGCGTGTCTTTCTGCCATTTCCGCATTAAAACCAGTCCTGAGAATAAGAGATTTCCATCCCAAATCATTTGCGATATTAATGACTAAATCAGGGGCTATGCCATGGCTGTCATTGATTGTGAATAGAATTTCATCTGGCAATTCAAGGGCATCTTGAGGTATATCCTTGATTGCCGTTTTGACCACTTGTGTACCTTTACGTAGCATCTCATCATATCTCTCTTCTTCACCTTTTAGAATAGTTACTAGCCCATCCTGAGTTTGTTTCATTCTAGATGTCGTGTAATTCATTTCCAAATGATGTAAAGCCAAATCTGGCAAACTTACTTTGAGTCCTAAATCATCTCTCATTCGCAAAACACGTCTCGCAATCATTCTAGCAAGGTAACCGGCCTTTGCGTTTGAAGGAACAAGTCCATCACCTAGCATATTTGCTAGAGCGTGCATATGGTCAGGAATAGCGTAAATCTTAGAAAGAGGTTCAGTGATTGATGCGAATAATTCTGAATCTATTGTATGACCACGCTCAGCAAGACGTGAAAGGAACACTTTGCGCATACGATCTCCGTCACTTCCAGCTTCAATATTCATAATACCAAATAGTCGGCTCATTTCACCCAAGAGTGAATCTAATTCTGTCTGATTCATGTCATAGCGTTCTGCAGAGAAACCTGCTTGTTCTTTCAACCAAGTGACACTTTCCGGATAAATCGATTCATAGATAGTCGGCGTTCCTGCTGCTGCCCAGCAAAATCTCTCCAAACCATATCCTGTATCGATAATTTGCAATGGCATTTCAGAATACTTGACTCCCTTAATCTCCACTTCACCAGCGTCATCTTCTGCAAGATTCATGAAAACCAATGTTGCAAGTTCGAGCCCACCAACAATAACTTCGACTGCAGCGCCGGCGTTGCCTCCACCAGACCAAGGGTTTTCGACATACGTGACTTCTTTTGGATCAATTGCAAAAGTATCGCATAATAAGTCATGACAATGCTTCACACATTCTTCCATCCAGTAGTACATTTTCCCCTCATCAGGTCTATTGAAAACGTGGTGAGCCATCATTTCGAAAGTCGTTAAATGGCGGCCTGAACGACCGACTGCATCGATATCGTTCAGTCTGATACAAGGCTGGGAAATGGTAAGAGGATTTGCAGGGGGTTCTACTGCACCTGATGTCACATGAGGTTGGAAATCAGCTATGCTAGCAATTGTGAGATGAATATCGTCTCTCCATCTAGCCAATACTGGATATGGTTCAACTCGAGAATGGTCTCTCTGTTCAAAGAAACCAATGAATTTCTCTCGCATTGCGTCCTTAAGTAATCGTCCTCTTTGGTCAAATCCATCAATAATTGGGGCTCCAATGAAAGTGTATTCGTCTTCTTCAGTATCGCCACAGGTATCTCGTTGTGGGTCACAAGACCAAAACCAGAGGTCTGTAACACGACATTGGCGCCTAGTGTAACCATTTTCATGGAACACTTGGAGGTCAATTGGAGGAAGAGACATGCGCGTCACCTGCCCTACGGGCAGATACACGGGTGTGTCAATATAACTTCAAACCATCCCCAAATAAACATAGAAATCAAGTGGTGTAAGCCCTCGCCACAATCATGACCGGCGCCGAATGGCAAAATCACCTCGAAGTCGAGGGCGAAGGTCTAATGCGAATTCGTAAGCATGGAAAGATGAATGTCGATGCAATGATTGTTTCCAATCCTGAACATTTAGCAAAAAGCAGTGATGAGCGTTCTCTTTCTCAATTAGTCAACATTGCCTCAATGCCAGGAATTGTAGGAGAAGCATGGGCTATGGCTGATTGGCATTTTGGCTATGGTTTCCCAATAGGAGGAGTTCTTGCCACTGATGTCAATTGGGGAGAGGAAGGTGGATCAATTTCTCCAGGAGGAGTCGGTTTTGACATCAATTGTGGAGTTAGAATGGTAGCCTTGGAGTGCAGTGTGGACGATATACCAAATCTCGACAAGTTGGCTGGTAGATTGAATGGAAGAATTCCATCTGGCGGGTCTGGCAAAGGTGGATTAAATATCACTGAATCAGACCTCAATGAGATTATCTCAAGGGGCAGTAATGCCATGGTTGATTTGGGATTTGCATATGACGAGGATTTGAAAAATATCGAATCTAAAGGAGTACTTGAAACTGATAATGGTGTTTCACAAAGAGCCCTTAATCGTGGCTTGAAAGCATTAGGAACCTTAGGCTCAGGCAATCATTTCTTGGAATTGCAAACAGTTCAATCTATTGAGGATACTAATCCTCACAATTTGTTCGAGGGACAAGTTGTTTGCATGATTCATTCTGGCAGTAGAGGACTTGGACACCAAGTATGTACAGACCATGTCAGAGGGCTGGAAGATAAATACCGTAATCGACAGGGAACTTGGTTCAATGATGAATGGGGTTTTGAGATCCAAGATAGACAACTCGCAGCAGCACCTATTTTCAGCCGTGAAGGGCAATCATATCTAGATGCAATGAACGGTGCTGCTAATTTCGCATTCGCTAACCGTAGTGCATTAACTCACAGACTTAGAGAAACCTTGGCTGTAGAAATGGATGTTGAGACGAGATTACTGTATGATGTGAGTCACAACATTGCTAAGGAGGAAGTACACCATATTCATGGAGAGAAGTGCACTTGTATGGTTCATCGAAAAGGTGCTACACGAGCTATGCCGGGTCAGCCAGTTCTCGTCCCAGGAGACATGGGAACTGGTTCTTGGCTCCTTGAAGGATTAGAAGGTAACAGGGCATTTTCGTCATCTTGTCATGGAGCCGGTCGTGTCTTATCTCGCTCCCAAGCAAAGAAACAGATCGACGGTAAAGCACTCAAGAGAGAGTTAGAATCTAGAGGGATAAGAGTTCATGCAAACACTCCTAACATCATGTCTGAAGAAGCACCTGATGCTTACAAAGATGTTGATGAAGTCATCGAGTTATCTAATTCAGCAGGATTAGCAAAACCTATTGCTAGAATGATGCCACTTGCTGTAATTAAAGGATAATCACATGCAGTAATTCATCTTTGGTTGACCATAAGATGGAGCAGCACCGCTGGCCACACCATCTGGTTCTTCACAAATTACCGAAAGTAATGTGTTCACTAGTTCTTTCAAATCATCAACTTGTATTTGCAGTTCTCTTACACGGGCATCCGTGTCCCTGCTAACGCCTTTAGTATTCATACCAATCCCATCTAGAGAGGGTTACTCTCTAACTTCCAATCTGTAAAATAGGCTTTAATGGATTTCGGTCAAATACTTGC
>CAXGTB010000099.1:0-5190 GCA_964012565.1 uncultured euryarchaeote
GGTATATTGTCTTCGGTTGATTTCAGTTGTGAAAACGCCGTTTTTGCGACCTTTTAACAAAGACGAAAATTCTATTTTGGAGTTGTTTGAAATATGAAACTACTATTCGCTAATCATGCCGTTCTGTCAAAGTTGTGGAGAAGAGGTGAAAGATGATTGGATAAATTGTCCATTTTGTTCAGAGGTTCTAAACAAACAATCCACAACTCAGAAGGAAATTACTCCAAATGTTCAATCAAACCCGACAAATACCTCAGCAGGGACAATTAAGTCTGCTTATGATTCTTACAAGGAGTTCGAGAAAAAAATTACAGATTGGACTTCAGAAAACAAAGTAAAGGCAGGTGTAATTTTACTAGTACTAATTGGTTCTCTGATCGCAATATCGGCACTCCAAAAAGACGAGGGTATTGTTGTAAAGTACACAGTGACAAATTACAACTGTTCCAATGTTGAAGCACAATATGTCCTTCCTAACGAAGATGTAGAAATAGTCAAGAATTTAGCCGAAGGCGAGTCTTTTGAGATAGAAGTTTCAGGTTTCGAGAAAGAAGACCTTGTCGGAGTTTCTGGTGTCAATCGAGGAAGTGGTTATTGTACAATAATCGTTAAAATGTATTCTCCAATGTATTTTGATGATGTTAGGCATGATACAGCAGGAGCAGGAGAAGCAATCTCACTAGCCGACGTAATCGTTTAGTTTTCCTCAGGTGGTAATATGGAAGAAATATATGCAGGGATCCTTACTCTTGGAATACTCATATACTATTCTCCTGCCAGGAAATTGATGGAATTAATTTTCAATTCTGAACCTCAAACTCCTGAGGAATATGAAGAAGAACAAGCTAGGAGACTCGAGGCTTCAAAAAAACTGAGAGAGATTGAGAATGAACGTCGGTGAAACGGTGAGTCCATAAGCGAGCGTTAGCCGGCTTGGTTCATGTCCCGTGAACTAATCCGTGTCGAGGGTGTCGACCGAGCATTCGGTCCGGTCACCGTTTTAGAGGACATCAACATCATGGTGAATGAGGGTGACAGGATTGGAATCGTTGGTCACAACGGTGCAGGAAAGACCACATTACTCAACACAATTTCTGAACAAAAGCAAGACGTCGGAGACATCGAGTTTGCTAGCGGGATTAGAATTGCTTACCTTACTCAAATTAGAGATATCGATGATGATTCAACAATCGAGGAAGAGTTGTCTCGTAAGGGTCGTCAATTTCAGGAATTAGAAGAGGAAATTGCAGCGATTGAGGCTCAGATGGTCGACCCTGCATTCTATGAAGGGAACTGGCAACCAGTGATGGATAGATACTCAGAATTGCAAACAATGCTCGGTGCTTCAGGCGGTACTAATGTGGCAAATATTGCTAAGGCCATTCTTGAGAGACTTGGCCTAGACCAGCATCCTATGGATATGAAAGTCAGTTCTCTTTCAGGTGGAGAGAGAGCAAAACTTGCGCTTGCTCGCCAATTGGTTGGACTTGCGGGTGTCGATGTCATTTTCCTTGACGAGCCGACAAATCACTTGGATATTCAAACAACTGAGTGGCTTGAAGAATTTATCAATGAATTCGTTGGAGCCCAACTAATTGTTTCTCACGACAGATATTTCCTAGACCAAGTTTGCACCAGAGTCGTTGAAATCGACAATCTGAGAAATTGGAATTTTAATGGTAATTATTCTCAGTATCTCAAGCAGAAGGGCAACTTCCTCGCTGCTCTTGATGATCGAATCAAGACTGTAGAGAAGAAAATATCCCACACTCAGTCCGCACTTCGCTCGATGAAGTCTGCTAACAAGTATGACAAGTCAATCTCTGCAAAACACAAGATGATTGAGAGAATGCAAGGGGAATTGAAGGCTTTGAAAGCACGTAAGCCGAAGCAGCGCAAAGGTTTGCGCTTTAATCTGGAAGCTGTTGACAAATCAAGCAATGACATCATCGAATTGAAGGATGTCTCAAAGAAATTTGAGGGACTCAAGCGTCCGATTTTGGATAAACAGAATCTTGAGATTTCCAAGGGTAACAGAATCGGAATTGTCGGTGGCAACGGACAAGGAAAAACCACTCTTCTGAAGGTGATAACTGGTGATGAGACAATCGATTCTGGAGAAAGAGACCTCGCTCCTGGTGCAATTATTGGATATTATCACCAAGACCACAGAACCCTAGATTTCAAACTAAATCCTGTAGAACAAGTCGAGGCACTTCGCCCAGACATGCAGTATGGGGACATTCGTGCAGCACTGGGGAGATTCCAATTCAGTAAGGATCAGGTAACTACTCCATTAGGGAAATTATCCGGTGGAGAAAGAGCCCGTGTTGCATTACTCAAACTGCTTCTAGAAGAGAACAACTTGCTACTACTTGACGAACCTACCAACCACTTGGATATGGATGCTAAGGAGACATTGGAAGAGGCACTAGTCGAGTATGATGGCGCGATTGTAACCGTTAGCCACGATAGATGGTTCCTTGACCAAGTGGTCAATCAAATCTGGGAATTACAGGACGGAGTTGTAACCAAGTACTACGGTAATTACACCGACTACATCAGGAAAAAGAAGGGTCTTCCGCCTTTGGTTGATGGAGAAGAACCGGTCCTGTGATCAACGCTCTTGACAAGTAAGGCGGCACATCTTCTGCCACCATCCCTGGCCCAATTTCATCTCCAGCTATTTTTCCAGCAACTCGCATGAGGTGAACTCCCAATCTTGCAGCGCTCCAAGGCGATAAACCAAGCCCCAGTAACCCTCCAAGGCATCCAGCAAGTAGGTCTCCAGTTCCGCCCATTGACATGCGCGGATTTCCACCTTTGCCTATTCCTCCGCGCCCGCCAGCGCCGATGATGATGTCCTCTGCTCCGGTTCGAATTACTACTCTTGATTCCCTCGTGCCAGCTAACATATCGGGCACTGCATCGATGTTACCAATCCAATTTTCCAACTCTTTTTGATGAGGTGTGACAATTCCAAGTAAGTTTTCAGGCCAACCTTCTAGTGCCTTAATTGCGTCTGCATCAATCACTTTTGGAATGTTAGGAGTAGACTGTATCAACAATCTAACGGCTTCAAGGGATTCAGGATTATCTCCCATTCCCGGGCCGATAACCATCGCTTGTACTCCTCTCCCAGTCATACATCTCTTGACTAATTCTGTAACATCGCTGATGTATTCTGAATCATTCATCTTCTCTTGAATCAATCCACTGGGCCATTTCGCTCGCGCTGCTGCTTGGCTTGGCATTGCAACATGAACAAGGTCTACGCCCATTCTTTCTGCAGCCATGCCAGAGAGGATTGGAGCGCCATGGTAAGGCCCTCCTCCCACGATTAGAACTCGTCCTCTATCACCTTTGATTTGACCTTCTTGTGGATGAGGATAGCGCAATAGATCTCCAGGGCCCGGGTCTAGTGTTCCTGATGGCCAGCCAACAGGTGCAACGAAAACATCCCCTACTTCGGGAAGCAGTTGGCCCTTTGCATCGACCATATTCGACTTAGGCGCCTCGTATGTTACGGTTCGAAAAGCGTTGAATGAGATGCCAGAGCCACATCCTGTTGGCATATCACATGCCAATACCATAGGCCTGCCAGGTATTGCTTCCATCAGTCGTAAAATTTCTCCACGTGGTTGTCCATAGGAACCTGCGCCAAGTAGGCAGTCAACGATGGTAGCAGGAGCAATCTCAGGTAATGATTCGACAGAATGAGTGACACCATTCCAATCATCCCTTGCTCGCTGTGCAAGCGCAGTCTTCTGTTTATCGTGAGTCGCTACAACATAGCAATTTTCCAGCATGTTGGCAAGTCTAAACCCATCTCCACCATTATTGCCGGGTCCACAAAGAATCCAAATCGGCTTTGGTGCACCTTCCAGGGCATTTGCAAGATGCTCAGCTGCAGTAACCATCAGTGCATCCATATCTGCGCCCAATGCTTCGGCATTGGTATCGAGGATTGCAATCTCTCTAGGAGACATTATCCAGCGGGGGCGCATAGGGCTAGCACTGACTTCGAGGCTTTTGATTCAAACGGTATCATGATGAATGAAATTATGTTCCGTAGGAACATGTCGGAAGAGGCGCCAGTGTTTGAGACAACCACCGGGCCTGTCCGTGTAATCACCGCTGCAAGCCTGTTTGACGGCCATGATGCAGCGATTAACGTGATGCGTAGGCTCATACAATCCAGTGGAGCCGAAGTAATTCACTTGGGTCATGACCGCTCTGCAAAAGATGTGGTCGATTGTGCGGTTCAAGAAGACGCTCACGCCGTCGCTTTGACCTCCTATCAAGGTGGTCACATGGAGTATTTCACTTACATTCGCCAACTACTTGATGAGGCTGGCTGCGACCATGTCCGTATCTTTGGAGGCGGTGGCGGAACTATCACTCCTCCAGAAATCAGAGACCTACACAAGAGCGGTATCTCTCGAATCTATTCTCCTGACGATGGTCGAAAGATGGGTCTGATGGGAATGATCCACGATTTGATGGGTACAGCAAGCGAAGTTGATTTGATTTCAGATGATAGGCTTGCAAGCCTAGACGGACCAATTACTGCTGATGATATGGCAAAGGTTGGACTTCTTCTGACAATGTCTGAATCTGCTAGCGATGAAGATTTCAAAACGATGATTGAGAAGACCCGCTCAAGCGATAAAGACGTCCCAGTCATCGGATTTACCGGAACTGGCGGTGCTGGAAAGAGCAGTCTGCTCGATGAGTTGATGCTGCGAATCCTTCGTGATAATCCTGACAAGAAAGTCTGCCTTCTCTGTGTCGATCCAACACGAAAGCGAACCGGTGGTGCGCTTCTAGGCGACAGAATCAGAATGAATTCACTATCCAACAATAACCTCTACATGCGCTCGCTTGCAAGTCGTGGCAGTGGTTCAGAAATTAGCGCAAACCTTGACCGCGCAATCGAGGCGGCAAAGGCTGTTGGCTTCGATTTGATTTTCTGTGAAACTAGCGGTATCGGGCAAGGCAGTGATGCGATTACCACAGTTTCAGACCGCTCGCTATATGTTATGACAGCAGAGTTCGGTGCACACACTCAACTTGAGAAAATAGAGATGCTTGATGTTGCTGACCTCGTCGTTCTAAACAAGTACGAAAAGAGAGGCAGTGAAGATGCACTACGTGCTATTCGCAAGCAGGTTCGCCGCAACAGAAACA
>CAXGTB010000100.1:0-5155 GCA_964012565.1 uncultured euryarchaeote
ACTCTTAGGTCGAGACCTAATTCTTCTGCCAACTCCCAAGCACGCTTTTCGGATTCTGTTTTAGCTCTGGTATAGGGTAGGGAAAAATTCTCATTCCAATTTGATTCATTCTTCACAACTCCCTTTGGTGTAACTCCTATTGCTGCAACAGACGAAGTGTATACTATGCGCTTTATTCCTTCAGCAGCAGCAGCTCTCAGTACATTTTCAGTACCTTGATTCGCAGTATCTAGAATAAGTTGTCCATCTCCACTTGTTGCATAAATTGTAGCCAAGTGGAAAAGGCCGGTTGCTCCTTTGAGGGCTTTTGGCCAGTCTTTAGAATTGAGCACGTCTGCTTCAACAAATTCCATGGCTAAGTCAGGAGCCTTATCAATGGAGCGTACAGTTCCTCTTACTGTGTAACCTTCCTCAATTAATTGACGAGCAAGATTGTTGCCGATGTGCCCATTAACACCGGTTACGACAACAAGACCATCCATGTCACTCCGACCACCTATGCCCTTTGAATCATACCATTGTTTGAATATATGTGTGCTACCCCCACCAGCAATGCCTCTGAGAGTACATGACACTCGGCGCCGGGAAAAGGTGGACTTTACCACCATGAATCCTGGAATTGTAAACATGTACGTCTGTGGCGTAACAGTATACGACTTGTGTCATCTAGGGCATGCTCGGTGCTATCTCTCATTCGACTTAATCCATCGTTGGTTGGAAAAATCTGGTTATGATGTAAACTACGTTCAAAATTTCACCGATATTGATGACAAAATCATCAACCGGGCTAATGAAACAGGCCAGGATTGGCGTGAATTGGTTGATAATAACATAGCGACATATTATCGGGATATGGACGCATTAAACATACTGAGAGCAGATTCCTATCCTCGATGTACTGAATATGTAGATGATATGATTCGGATAACTGAAGATCTAATCGAAAAAGGAAATGCTTACTCATCAGATGATGGTGTTTACTTTAGCGTCGAGAGTGCACCTGAAAAATATGGACAATTGACTGGCCAGAATATCGATGCAGTTCGTAGTGGTGCTGGTGGAAGGGTAGAAAGAACAGGTTCAGGCAAAAGAGATCACAAGGATTTCGCACTATGGAAGAAGGCGAAGCCAGGCGAACCCACTTGGGAATCCCCTTGGGGACCGGGGCGTCCAGGATGGCACATCGAATGTACTGCAATGAGTATGGATGCCTTTGGAACCCAGTTCGATATTCATGGGGGCGGACACGATCTCTTATTCCCTCACCATGAAGCAGAAATTTTCCAAGGTGAATGTCATACAGGATGTTCCCCAGTAGTACACCATTGGCTACACAACGGCTTTGTGAATATCGATGGAGAAAAGATGAGTAAATCTCTAGGTAACTTCTGGACAATCAAGGAGATATTAGAGAAGGTAGACCCACTGGTATTACGATTCTCGCTAATCAATGCTCATTATCGCTCACCAATTGATATGAATGAACAGTTACTGAAAGATGCAGAAAAGAACCATTCAAGGCTTGTAGCTGTTTACAAAGCGGCTCTGGAACTGGTTGGAGTAAACTGCCCCCCGCTTCCTGAAGGTGACATAACATCGCAAGTTCCCTTGGTGAAGAGTCTTGGACTGCTGGAAAAAATGGCTCAAGGTTTCGCTATCGCAATGGATGATGATTTCAATTCTAGAGAAGCATGTGCAAAGGTGCTTGGAGCGATTAGAGAAATGAGCAAGATGCTTGGTTCTCTTGAGGGTGATGATTTGGGTGCTTATGCCCAGCATTGTGTAGAATGGCTTGAGGACACTGCAGACTCAGTACTTGGTGTTCTTCCTACTAGAGAACAAACTCTGGCCGAGCCAGAAGATGACCCAAGAAGGGCGGAAATCGCTGACAAGGTAGAGGCTCTTCTCACGAAGAGAAATGAGGCAAGAGCAGCTAAGGATTGGTCAGCAGCAGATGCGATTCGTGACGAATTAGCAGCATTGGGTGTAGTTGTAACCGATACTGCAGAAGGTCCAATTTGGGATTTAGTCTAATCCTTTGGTGGCTTTAGCGGTGGAAGTTCAGGAACAAATGATTCTGATTTATCTTCTTCATCGTTTTCGTTGAGTCCACCTCTTTCTCTTGAAACAGCAATTGTTGCAATAGCAACTAAGAAGATTATACCCATGACTATTGTAAGGGTCAACACAGGGTCTGAGTCATCAGATTTTGCGCTGTCACCGGTCTCTTCATCGCAAATTCCAGTGCAAGTTTCCTCGCCAGAATTATTGTTTTCTGTAGAGTCATTATTATCTTCAAATTGGCAGGTTCCATCATCCTGATCGGCATTAGAATTGTAGTTCATAGCGCTTGAATCTGTACAACCAAGTACAGGTGTTGTGCCAGTATTTCCACCATCGCCATTATTTGAGCCACCATTATTATTTGAATCTCCAATGAATGGTCTATCACCGTTTGCGTCATATTGTACGTCATAGTAATCGTACAATTTGGTCATATCGATGTGATAATTAGCGTGAGCAGAACGGTTCACTACATCGAAGAATCTGTCATCTCCAAGTGTGTAAATTGGATCCACAGTCATAGATTTCAGGTGGTTCACGTTATCTCTGTAGTCTCCGTCAAAAGTTGTAGCTAACCAATCTTCAATCTGTGAATCACTCATTCCATCAACATCATTCCAGTGTTCCTTGATGTCATCGAAATCGTTTAGCATAGCCATTGCGAGGCCTGATTCAATGCTTTCCCAAGTAATCATACCGTCTACTTCAGAGGTAGATGTTACATCAATCGCCTTGGTAAATCCTGGTCCGTTGATGTATTCCCAGTCATCGCCTTTCATATCTGTCATCAAATCGATATCTCCGAACACAGGCTTTCCTTGCACTACAGTCAGTCTAACATCAGGGTCTATCGCTTCAATCATGTTGCGGTACGGGTCTTCATGGAATGTGTCAATCACAACTAAATCTGCATACATGCCAGTTTTTATTTGCCCAACAAAACTACCCCAGTTGCTTATCTCTGCAGCGTTGCAAGTTACCATTTCTACCAGTTCATAATCAGAGAAGTGGTTATCGAGAATTTCACTATTCCACATATCTGCAATCTTTAGTTCGTGCAAGTTATTTTTGGTACCGCTTGGGCCCCAATCTGGTGCAATTGAGATTGTGATTCCTGCATTATCTGCGGCAACAACATCGGTTGTATCTCCATACAGTACTAGGTTTGAGAATGGTGACCAAACCAAGCCTGCACCTGTTGTTCCCATCTTGTTGAACTGGCTTTGGTCCATACCTGTGCCGTGAATTACAACAGTTTCGTCCATAATCAGTCCTTTTTCCCAAAGTATGTCGAACTCAGCTTTACTGCTTGAGTCTACGCCTTCGGAAAGGTGTACAAACCAAGCATTAAGTGAACCTGAAACATTTTTGTCAATAATGTACTGTGCATTATAGTCTTCATCAGTTGGTCCACATACTGCACATGTGTACATTCCATCCTGTCCGAAATTGTACATCTCAACATTTCTAGAAAGCATACTATCCCATGCATCAGTGTTACTGCTTGGAGAACCTTGGACAGCAGTAACTCCTCCTGCAACGGCTTGTACTTCTGCATACTTCATTTGTTCAGAAGACATATCCCACCTGTCACGGTCTTGAACGTTGTTTTTCATCCAAGTAATACTTGGCCCATAATCCCAATTATTGCCCCACTGGTAGCGATTTGTGTATCCGCCCTCTTCTGACTTTTGTGAATCAGAAAGGTGAACTTCGAAGTCCCACACTGGGATGTGATTGTAATGCATGTGATTGTGAAGATCGATAAGTCCAGGGTAAATTGTGGCCCCAGTGTCGTACACAGTTACATCGTCTGTATTGATCGGTGGTATTTGCCCGTCTGACCACACAGCGATGATGACTCCATCTTCAATCATTACATTTCCATTCTCAATTACATTGTTTATGCCAGTCATAGTGACAACTCGTCCCTTGAGTATGTACTTTGATTCAGAGGTATCTCCCAGCATGTAACAAGTGCCTTGTCTTTCGGCAGGGTTGGCATCACCAGTTCCCAGTGTCCCATCTTCATTCATTGTGTATGCAACATCGTAAAACGAGTCCTCTGCAGGGTATTTGACCATGCTTTGTGTCTCACCAGTTGTATCTTTCAGCACTGCAAAATCATCTTCGAAATAATCAAACACGATTTGGGTTTTTGAGCGGTAGAAGGTCATAGATTCACCAGCGGAGATTGTTGTATTCCAACCGATTGAACAGGGCGCACTGCCGCCTTCAGGGTTGTCATCGAGTATCCAATCGGAAATGTCCACATCACTAGTTCCATCATTGGTTAGTTGGATGTATTGTTCGCTATTTGTCCAGACCTCTCCATCTCCATCAAGATCGATTCCACCATAATCTTCGCCTGAAGAAGAGGCTAGTATTTCGGAGATTCTAACTCCAAGATAGTTGCTCTCACTGATTGACCATTCTCCAACACTTCCCGAATTATTTCCGCCAGAGTTGCCACCGCCAGAATTGCCGTTGCCTGAGTTGTCGTTATCTCCTACAGTGCAGGTTCCTTGAGTAGCAGCTGGGTTAGGGTCAGCTTTTACAAGCGCTCCTGCCTCTCCAGTAGTGTACACCTTATCCCATTCTGAATCATAACCTGGGTAATTGAATTCACTCTGTAAAGTTCCATCTGAATCACTTAGTGAGACAGTATCTCCATCAAAAAAGTCCAACTCGATTTGTGTATCTGCGCGATAGAAAGTTATCGATTCGCCTGCAGCAAGGGTAAGATTACCGATTGTACAAGGTGCGCTTCCACCACTTGCTATGTCGTCAATGGTCCAATTTGACAGGCTTATGTCTGTATTGCCATCATTTGTGATCATGATATATTGGTCGCTTTCTCGGTTGATTTGTCCATCACCGTTCCAATCAGTACCATTGTGGGATGCATCATTTGGAGAAACAAGTATTTCAGAAATCATCACTCCTTTGTAATCATTGGAATTTATGCTCCAAGTGCCAGTATCTGCACTAACCAAACCGGTTGGTAGTGTTGCAATGATTAGAATTAGAGCAATCAAGGCTTTGCGCATGTTTGGTCGAGAGAGTAACAGCACATGAAGTAACCTACTCC
>CAXGTB010000101.1:0-5115 GCA_964012565.1 uncultured euryarchaeote
TCAAAGGATGGAAGGGTCAAGAAAATAATCAACGGCGAAGTCGTATATGTCAGAATTAGACGTGTAGTTAGAACCTAATCATTCGATTGTTCCAGAATCTTCATCAATGTCAAATGCGCCACTTTCTGTGTGCGTTGCATAATCCTTGTCAGCCTGTGCTTGCTTGCTTCTCCAAACAATGAATGCGAATAATCCGATAGAGATTACAAGTCCAATAGTTATTGACAAGATCATGTTTGAAGACTCCTCGCCAGCATCAGACCATGTTACTAGACCACTCGTTGCTGTTCCTTCGGTAACAACATCATATCCTTCAAATTCTGGTGGAACAAATATTGAACATTCTAGACCCAAATCACCTTCGACAGCGGAATCCCAATTCATTGCTATATCAGTGGTTTCATCTGCTGCAACTGTGTGTGTGACAGTAAGGCCAACATTTGCATCCTTTCCATCTGTGATAATGGCAATTCCATCTTCCGAGTATTCTATCTCTCCGTCTATACATGAAACTAGGAATGATGCTGGAACATTACCGCTATTTGTTACCTTTGCCATGACTCCTAGTCTTACATTAGTTGTACCATCATTGGAAGACTCTACTAGTGAATCAAAACTTAACTCAGGTAGGTCCATAGTGACATCGAAATGGTTTACTCTAGGTAAGTCCTCAATTTGGTGCTCATAGTATCCCCAAGAAGTTGAAAGTACAACTATTGCACTCGCAGATTCCTCATGAACCATGCCGTTTCCGTCTTGCCAGCGCACAATTCTATCGCGCTTTGTTTCACCAATCTCAATGATATTATCGCCCCAATTGTCTTGATTGAATGAGCTATTATCTCTTAATTGTGAAGTATTATCTAAATCATATCCCATATCAAAACCTTGGAACCACACGTAGGAATTTCCAACACCTATTGTCCTTGTTGATAAGAGATTGATCCAGTTGTCGGTATTGCCTCCAGTTCCTACTGAATTATCCCATGTTACAGTTGCATCATCCCATACAATGATGTCTTCATCAATAATGCCATTGTCAAACACAGAATTTGTGACACTTATTGCCCCATAGACGTTAATTGGTCCTGAACTTCGCATATCAGCACCATCTAGGGAACACGTACTGTGGCATGAAATCGCAGCTCCAAAAATAGTCCCACTTACAATTAATTCTCCTTGAACATCAATACTCCAAGACCCTTGCTTGTCTGGCACAACCACAGATGTTCCTTCACCTGATAATTGGTCAGCCGCAATAATCACAGGACTAGATCCTGATGGAGACAATGTGATATGGCTTATCACCGCTTGGTTGAATAAATTATTTGAGATATTTACAGTGATATTTTCAACATCCATACCCCCTGTCCAATCAAACTCATCAGAGCCGCTCCAGTTGGAAGTAGTTACATTATTGATTTCAATATCAATTCCATAAACAACAGTTCCAGCAAAATGTATCCTCATTGTGCCACTTGCTGCAATATTATTTACTGGGACAATAACACTTGAACTCGCAGCTAAGTCTAACTGTGGAGGCTGGGTTGAATTCATTGAACCTGAAACAATCATTGTTGCTCCATCTTCGATAACTATTGATGTATCATCTGCAATTTCATAATCTCCTGAAATAGTCCAAGTTGCTCCATCTTTCACAGTATAATTTCCTGATAATGTACCGCTTGAATCCTCTTCTGTATTGGTTGAAACATCAGTTGCTGAAACTAATGGCTGGCTAAGCAAGATGATTAGCGACAATATGATTGCCTTTCGCATAGTTGACCCTTGAAGGGATAAGCAAATGAATCATGCGGCTGTTTCCTTCACTAATATGGCACATCTTTCCATCCAATCTTGTAACCGATTAGATTGAAAGAGCGGTGAAGGATAGGGGTAATCACAACTAAAAGGAGCATAGGGATTAGTAAATCTCTATCGCCATGAGCACTACCTGTCAAGAAAATTTGACCGAACACGAAAACGGATATTGCGAATGGTAATGTGTCTAGAAGGGGTGCTTTGCTAGAGACATCTCCTTCCCTTTTCATGCCTTTTCTACGCTTGAAATAAGATCCTGTAGAATCTCCGATTAAGCTAGTTAGGCCAAGAAACGTTCCAAGTAAAAATGCGCTAGCAGCCCATCCAGTTGCCGCTTCTGTTGGTGAAATGAAAATCCAATTTTCTGGAATCATAGTCATCAGGTAACAAAGTAGACCGCTTGTCAGTGAACCTCCAATAAGCCCGTTCCAAGTTTTACCATCTCCAAGAATCCTATTGCCATCTTTGTGGACTCTGCCTCCATCGATAGGCCATGGTCCATAACCGGTCTTTGGCAGCCATTTACCCCACATCATTGCAAATGTATTCACAAGAAATCCTGGGAGGTAAATCCACAGTGTAAAGAGCATCATCTCAAAGACGTTGAAATCCGCCATACCTAGCCCGTGCGGCAATAGGCCTTTGAACTCAATGGCAATTTAGACCATCACGATGGGCTTATGAGCCTCTCAACAATGGACCCATCATGGCAGGAATGTCAGTATTGGTTGTCGGCGGCGGTGGACGTGAACATGCATTGTGTTTGGGTCTTGCAAGAAGTGAATCAATCGGTCAAATTCACTGTGCTCCAGGTAATGCAGGTACTGCAGAAATTGCAACTAATCATGCATTCACCGATGTTTCAGATCTGACTAATTTAGCATTCCAATTGGATGTTGATTTCGTTGTTGCAGGTCCAGAAGCTCCGCTATGTGAGGGACTGGCTGATAAATTAGCGAAGATGGATGTTCCATGTTTTGGCCCTGTTGCTGCTTTAGCAAGATTGGAGGGCAGTAAGCTACACGCCAAGCAAGTCATGCAATCAAATGGAGTTCCTACGGCATCATTTCATGTGTTGGATAAAGACAGCGATATCGATGCAGCATTAGATGATTTTTCAGGAAATCCTTGGGTAGTGAAAAGAGATGTTCTAGCCGGGGGAAAAGGCGTAGTTGTAACCGAAAACAGGGAAGACGCCAAACAATTCATTCTAGATTCAATTAATAGCGATGGTCAGGTATTACTTGAGGCATTTTTACCAGGTCAAGAAGCAAGTATGCTTGTTGTGATGGATGGTAGTGGCTTTGTTTGTCTTCCTGCAAGTCAAGACCACAAACGAGAGTTCGAAGGAGACAAAGGCCGCAATACCGGTGGAATGGGAGCATATGCACCTGCTCCGGTATATTCTGAAGACGTGAAAGCAAAGACGATTGAGAGAATTGTTAAACCGATGCATAAAGCCCTCTCAAGTCGAAGAGTTCCTTACAGAGGAGTACTTTACGTTGGGCTTATGATCGATGAAAATAATGACCCATATGTTGTTGAATTCAATGTGAGGTTTGGAGACCCTGAATGTCAAATTACGATTCCACTTGTATCTTCAGATTTGGGTGAGTTGTTGTCAGCAGCATCCAGGGATCAACTCGCAAATGTCGATGTACAGTTCCATGACAAACATGCACTAACAATTGTCCTTGCTGCAGAGAATTATCCCGGCCCGGTTGAAAAGGGAAGAGAAATCAAAAATTTGCCAAGTCCAAAATCAGATTCTTGGGTGAATCATGCTGGGACTAAAATCGAAAATGGCCAACTTTTGTCAAACGGAGGAAGAGTTCTTTCTTGCACTGCAATCGGCGATACTCTTGGAGAAGCCGCGAGTAAGGCGTACTCCATGATTGAGCAAATTGAATTGTCCGGCTCACACTACCGGCGTGATATTGGGCATCGAGCCCTATGAAGGTCATTCCTAAATCAGGCTCTCAGTGTTGCGGTTTGCGAATGAATTTTTATATCACTCCTCAATTGCTAATAGGCAACGCATAAAAAGGGGTCTTTGGTGGCCGCAATGCTACAGCCTTTAGGCTGCACCTAGAAAACTAGAGGGAAACAAAATGTCGAACGAAAACGACGAAAGAAATGAAGCGCAAAATCCAATGCTCGGGTGGCTAATTGCACCCCTGGCAATTTTGCTTGCGCTTCTTGCTGACTATGGCCTAGACTTCGGTTTAGTCCTCGGAATGGATGAAATGGAACCGTTTGCTGTAATCGCGATTGCAGCAACACTCGGTATGGCACCACGTGTCATGAAAGAAATGGAAGTCATTCGACAAGGTACAGTAGTTTCCCTAGTTACCTTGATCGTATCTCTTGCTATATCCGAAGGCGTCGCTAACTACATGGATTCAAACTTCCTTGGTTTGATATTCTTCATAGTGATGTTTGGCGGATATCTTCTTGATTCTAACGGACGCCATGAATGGAACACTGTTCTGATTTTTGGTTTCATTGGATTGTGGACTGCAATCACTGCAGCAGCAAACTTTGCTGATACACAGACAAAATTGTTCACACTGGATGGTCAAGAATACATTAGAACCGCTGCATGGCAGGAAGCAATTGGATTTGTCTTCTTCAATACTCTTGCAGTGTTTATCATACTTGGATTGCTAGCTGCTGTTCTGTTGCGTGGTGTTATTAGCCCTGCAACAGACAAGGGCTGGTTTGGTTACATCAAACCACATGATGGTGGATGGAACCGTGCTACAATGCCTCTACAAATCGCACTCGCTGTTTGGGCGGCAACTCACATAGCGATAATGTACTACTTCAACACACTTGGAGATCTAGATATTTTGTCTATCTGGTCTGAAAAGGAATATCATGGATATATCGGATTCTGGCCTGCTGCATTGACAGGTGTTGTAGCACTATCCTGTGCATGGATGGCTGCAGAGCGCTGGTACACACGCGCTCTTTTCATCGGTTCTATGTGGGCGCTATACATCGTGTCTTCGTTGTATGAATCCGGCCACTGGGCAAACGACAACTTCGAAGGTTCGTGGGCTGTATGGATTTGGTTTGGTATAACATTCTTCATTGGAGTTATGATTTACTGGTTTGCAACTCACGAAGATTATGGCGGTTGGATGAACAGAGAACTTCACGAGCCAAGTCAGGCTCGTGTTTTCTGGTCCAATCATTGGGCTGGAATCATGACATTCATGGCTTTCCTGGTCGCATTAGCGATTAGAGTGCAATGGTATTTCGTTCCATCAATGAATTCTGCTGGATTGG
>CAXGTB010000102.1:0-5048 GCA_964012565.1 uncultured euryarchaeote
CCAGTGCTTGAAACAGTGGGTAAATGGTGCACGGTTTGGGTTAAATACAGGGAGTGGGTCGGCGGAATATGGCACGATTCCCTGAAGCAGAAGCGCGTTTGCTTCATGTGAAGATTTGCATGAAGTGCAATGCACGTAATGCTATGCGTGCTACAGTTTGCCGCAAGTGTGGTTACAAGGGCCTACGTCCTAAGAATGTTGAGCGCAAGGGCGCTTGATCATAGTCCCAAAAGTGGCATCAAATGTGCCATAGGGCCTCCTAACAAGAACATAGGAATTATTGCTGGCCATAAGAATACTAAAAGTGGGTATTTTCTTGTAACCCACACTTCTTCAACACCATTTTCCTTTAGAATATTTATTTCAGTAGCGAGTTTTTCTTTTGTTGGTGTCTTTCTAGGTGCTCTTGTCTTGTGAACCACTTTTTTATCACCACTCGGCATTTCGGCAATTGAAGAGAGTAGCCAAACATGATTATCCATTACTTTGTCAATATTCATTCTCTCTGCGTGCCAAATCAATTTTAGGTTGGTATTGCCGCCTTTTATGTTCTTAATTACCATGATTATTGGTAAAATTAGGAACGTTAAGCCACCCCAAACTAGCAATGCGATAGCAGGAGGCATAGCGATTACGGCGTTATCCATCGCTTGAGGGAAAATCACTGGAATACTTGACCATGAAGGAACTAAAATTGCTACCCACATTAGTCCCTTACAATCAGCGCCGCCGTGAATTAATCTCAACCTCCATGCCATGTCGACAAGCAAAATCGGAATGAATACTGCAAATGTTGACCACCATAATGTTGCAGAATCACTAGCATCTCCAGCTAATACTGAAATTATTGATTCATCAGTATGCATCAACAACCCTTGTACCACACCTGCAATTCCAACAAGATACCATATACAGACGGCGATATCTAATTTGCTTCCTGAAGAAATATCCTTGAGTGTTGGTCTTCCAATAACCGCTACGGATGCATAGGCAACCATTCCGGCTGCGGTCGCGAAAACATACCATTCCGCTTCAGAATTCATCAAATCGAGAAACCACAAGAAAATTGCAGGTTTTGACCAAGTAATCCAGAACTGATTGGGGACTCTCCTCTCTTTATGGTCTAGCCATGCTGCGATTCCCATGGCCCAGAAAAGGACAATTAATCGGGTCCAAGAAATGACTTCATCCGAATCCATGTAACACGGGTGGCGGCAATCACCTTAAAGGAGACACGTTTGAGGTGGGTCGTGCGCAGGAGTTTGTGCAGGTGTGTATTATGTCCGACATCGAGACTAAGTTGGGGCAAATTGCTACAGTAATTAACCAGATTGATGATCCTAAAGTTCCTAGAAACATCCGTAAGGGTGCCAAGGAAGCTTGCGAGCAATGGCTACTGAACAAAGCTAAAGAAATGGATATTAGAATTGCAATTACTCAAGCCAAGTTGGAGGAATTGTATGAAGATCCAAACATTCCTCCTGAGTTTGGTACTTTGATTCTGATGATTAACACAGAATTGGAGAAGTTGCTCAGAGAAACTCTGTGATCATTCTTCTTCTGACTCTTCATCAAGTGCTTGAATTAGTTGTTCTAACTGATTCCGTAAGGTCTTCGAAACCTTTCCTTTCTTAATTTCGTCAGTGATATCTGCAAATTGAGGCCTTTCTGCAACAGCACTCAATATGAATTCGATTTCATCGACACGTGCCCTACCGCGTTTCAACACAGTTTGTGCTGCGGAACGACTTGAGATTCTTGCAACTTCTTCATCAGAAACTCCCAATCTTTTCTGTAATTCGGAAAGTTTGTGAAATTCGCCAGAGGATAGGTTTCCATCTTTGAGTGCATCTTGCCAGGCCTCTTCCAGAGTTGGGGCTCTTTCAGAAAGTAAGATTGCGATTGGTCTTGTTTCTTCGATGTTCTCTAATACTATCTTGACGATTGCAAAGAGAGGTACTGCTAGAATCATTCCTAGTATCCCCCAAAGCCAGAATGAAAATGCAGTAATCAAAAGAAGAACTACAGGGGACAAATCTAGAGCTCTACCTGCCCATTTTGTCTCAATGTAATTACCCCACAATTGTTGATTCACGAGTAATAGTATAGTCAATATCAACAATCCTGATGGCGATAGCAGAATCAAACCAAGGACAAGTGGTGGTATTGTTGCAATAAGGGAACCGATATATGGTACATAATTCAGTATGAATGTCATTACAGCCCAAACAAACCACAAATCTATTCCAAACATGAACATCACTATGGCAGCAATAATTGCGCTACCTATTCCACATCCAGTTTTTACGATGATGTATGTGTTGATTCCTTCTTCGATTTGAGTTTGAATAATTTCTACACGTTCACTTGCACCATCTGGCCAAGCTCTATCTATTCTTCCAGGTAACAAATGCGCTTCAAAAATAATGAATATCAAAAAGAATAGAACGGTAATGCTTGTTGTAACTAAAGTCCCAACCTCGCTAACTACCGACGCAACTAGATCGGTTGCAGAACCGCCAGAACCGACCCCCATGCTTTCTAAATCACCACCAATTGTTCCAGTATCTTCCTTTATTGATTCCTTAATCGCAGGACCTACAATTGGAAGATCCTTCAACTTCTTCCATTTGTGATTTAGTTTGTCATTGTACTCTTCCTGTCTATCCTCGTCTTCGATGAGTCCTGCCGCTTGGGTCCAAGCGAAAAACGCCGTAGAAATTAGAATTAGAATAAATAGTAATAGCATTGTCAAGTATGACAAAAATACAGGAAAATTATTCTTTGATAGCCAGTCTGCACCAGGTTTCAATACGAAATAAATTCCCATGGCGATGAAGAATGGTTTCAACACTGATTCTAAGTGGATCATTGCCAAACAGAATACGGTCAGAATGATTGCAGAGTGGGAGAAAGTAGCAATTCTTCGATGGAAATTCGGATTGTTAACTACGGTAGATGTCTCTCCCATAAGGGGGGACAGGAATTACCAATACTTGAGTTCTACACCTAAGTTTTCTTTGAATAAATAAACAAAGTTGCCAAGATTGATGTAATCAAGATGCTTGACTAGTAGGTGAAACCTCGGGGGTTAATCTGTCTATTACTGCAGACAGTCTTTCGACAAGGCTTGTTTTCATTTCACCAACTATCAGAGCGTGTTCCATCACTTCGTCCAGTGTGTCCACAGCAATCACTTCGATGTTCTCGAATTGTTGGTCAAGTAATACATCCTGGGCATTTGCACGAGGGATGATAACTGACTTGATACCTGCTTTAGCAGCAGATTCTATCTTGGCAGTAACGCCACCAATAGGTAGTACTTCACCTCTTACAGAGAGGCTACCAGTCATTGCCAGGTCTTGTCTAATTGGAATATTTTCTAGTGCTGAAATTATTGCTGTTGCAATTGTGATAGATGCAGAATCTCCATCCACACCATGAGTGTCGACGAACTGAATATGGATGTCGTAATCAGAAACATCTTTTCCTGTCAATTTCTTAATCACGGCACTGACGTTGGTGACACTCTCTTTCGCAAGATCTGATAATCCACCAGTTGCAAGAACCTTGCCTCCACCGCCAAGAGATGGAGTTACAAGCGCCTCGACAGGTAGCATGATTCCACTGTAGTCAGATAATCCCGAATCTGCTCCAAGGACTGCCAAACCATTTACACGGCCAATTCTAGTTCCTGAATTAACAATCAACGAGTACTCTTGTCGACGCTCAATCATTCGATCTGCGACTTGTTGCTCGAGTGGTTTAGCGATATTTCTTGCAGCCAAGACGTGTCGAGATGTTGTGTATTCTGCACCCTCTTCACATGCGAGGTCTCCTGCTATTCTGACCAATCCGCCAAGTTCACGCAAGCGTAGAGATAACTTTCCACGGCGCCCAGCTCTGCGTTGAGCTTCGCGTAGAATAACGGCAACACCTGTTCTATCGAAATGAGGAATCTCTCTTGATGTACCCAAATCCCTTCGAACTTCTTGTGCGATAAATCGAATCAAACGTCTTCTATTTGCCGTAGTATCCGGCATGTGTGAATTGACATAGACTTCATATCCATAGCCACGGATACGACTTCTCAAAGCGGGGTGCATTCCCTGTATTGCATCCAAGTTACCTGCTGCAATCAGAACAAAGTCACATGGTACGGCTTCAGTTTTTGTAAGGGCGCCACTGGAACGTTCTGAACGGCCAGAAATTGGAAAAGCACGCTCTTGCATTGCGGTTAGGAGAGCTTGTTGCTCTTCTAATCTCAATAGATTAATTTCGTCGATGTACAATACTCCACCGTGCGCTCTATGAATTGCTCCAGGCTCTACTCTGTCGTGTGCGGGAGTCTCCATTCCACCACTTTGGAATGGGTCGTGTCTTACATCTCCCAGAAGACTTCCTGAAAGTGTTCCAGTAGCGTCCACGAAAGGAGGGGAATCTTGACCTTGGTGCTTTACCAGTACCTTTGGTATGCGTGCTTCGTCAGCTCCTCCCATTCTAGAACGTAGGAACATGTAACCGAACATAAGGAGCAACATTCCGAATAGCAGTGTTAGTATGTCTCCGCTTTGGATTGCAACTACAGCCAATAAGAAAGCGATAGCAACGAATCCTATCATAAGCATTTTCTGACTCTTTTCTCTTTGGATTCTGACAGCCTCTTTTTGGCTCTTGACAATTCTGTCACCTCTTCCAGCCGGAACAGTTCTGACTCTTGGCTCGTTTTCATCATCATCATTTGGATAACAAAGAATGTCCTCGAGTTTATCTTGTGGCAGCAACTCTGTCATTGATCTGGCCAACATTGATTTTCCAGTGCCTGGGTCTCCAATCATCATCATGTGTCTGCGCTGTTCAGCGGCTTTTCGAATTACAACAGAACCAGCTTCTTGACCTATTACTTGGTCAACTAGTCTTTCAGGGATTGGTACTTCTTCTGTATTATTGAAGTCGATACTACGCACCCATTCATCAACAGGTGTGTTGTTTAATTCGATGTTTTCAGTCGCCTCAGGACTCCAAACAGTGACCATTACTTCCTCTTC
>CAXGTB010000103.1:0-5006 GCA_964012565.1 uncultured euryarchaeote
TTGATTGTTACATTCTGTGCGAAAGCGACTACATGCGCTCCACTGCAGCTAGCTAAAGGAGTGTAGCAAATCGACGGCGCTGCATCATTAACGGTGAATGTGATTGTAGTTGAAGCAGAACCAGCAGAGTTGTTAGCCCAAATTGTGTATGTTGCAGTTGAAGTTACAGCATCAGGCGTTCCCCAAATAGTACCATTGGAAGCACCCAAACTCAATCCTGATGGCAATGAAGTTTCAAGTTCCCAAGTGGTAACTTCGCCACCTGTGTTACTTGGAATAATTGTAGATATTGTAGTGTCCTTGGTGAAGGTGTACGAGTTAGGAGAGTAAGATGGGATTGGTACATTCAAACCGACTTCAATCCATACCTGTCCGCTGAAAGATTCACCTGAAATATTAGCCCAAATCGTGTATGTTGCATTCAATGCAGTCACTGTTGGTGTTCCAGTAATCGCACAGGTTCCAGTTGTCAGGCTCAATCCGGTAGGTAGAGCAGGTGAGATGCCACAGGTTGCATCGTCAACATCAGGGGATGGCATGAATTCGCCGGTTGACCATGTGATTGAACCGTGAACATTGACAGGAGTAAGTTGGTCTCCTGAAGCGAAGTTCGAATTATCTCCTAGTTGCCCTCCGCCACGAGCACCCCAACACTTCATTCCTCCAGTGCTGAGCATAGCGCATGTGTGTCCTCCTCCTGCACCGATTCCGGTTGCTGTTACTCCAGAACCTAAGTTAATGTCTGAGGATGGAGGACTACTCTTGTCGTTGGTTGTCCCATCTCCGAGTTGACCATTTGTGTTACTCCCCCAGCAGCGGACACCTCCATCATTGAGAAGTGCACATGTGTGTGAGTAGCCTACGGAGACGAATACTGCTTTGTGGCCTGTGCCAAACGAGGAAGTTGCAGTAGGTGAATTTCGTTGTGTGGTTGTTCCATCTCCGATTTCACCGTCGTCGTTTCGCCCCCAGCACACTACTGAGCCATCATCCAGTAGTGCACAAGTATGTGCTTCACCTGCTGAGATTTGAGTCGCTGTACGACCAGCAGGTAGGGAGATTGTTGTGCTTGGCGGCGAAGTTGTTACGGAACCGCCGCTGCCGCCACCGTCTCCACGACGGCCATCATCATCAGATCCCCAGCACTTGATTGAGCCATCATCTAGTAAAGCACAGGTAAAGCCCCGACCTAGAGCAAGTGAGATTGCATGGCGGCCGCTTCCTAGTGAATTGATTGTGGTTGGTGAATTCTGATTTGTCGTAGAACCGATACCAAGTTCACCCTCAGAGTTTCTACCCCAGCACTTGACCGACTGATCATCTAGGATTGCGCATGTGTGATGATATCCTGCATATACTGATGTAGCAGTTCTTCCGCTACCTAGCTGAATTGTTTGAGGATTCTTTTGATCTCCGCCAGAAACACCAACCTGTCCGTTGTTGTTCCTTCCCCAACACTTGACTATGCCATTTTCAAGAAGTGCACAGGTGTGTTGCTCACCAATGGTGACTGAAATTGCATCGTCACCTAATGAATTGGTTTGAGTTGGTACATCTTTCCATTTGTTACTTCCAATTTGACCATTGCCAAGTTGTCCGTTTCCATTGCGACCCCAACAGTAGACATCGCCATTATTTTTGATAGCACAAGTGTTACGCCAAGAAGCATACATGGTCAAGTTGCCTGCTTCGAGTGGGTCATAGTCCCACTCCCAAGTAATGTCAGTGCTAATGGAAGAGTTACGTGTGATGAATGCTCCATCCACGCTTGGAGTAAGTGTCCAAACCATGTTCAGTGCAACAGTAGTTGTTCCTGGACCGCCCGAGTTGTTAGCATAAACCGTGTAGGTTGCATTGCTAGTCACGTTTTCTGGGGTTCCCCAAATGCTTCCATTGCTTGTGCCAAACGACAGACCTGTTGGCAGGCTTGGAGATATTTCCCAGGATGTTACTGCACCTCCAGTGTTGGTTGGAGTAGCAGTTGTCATTTCTCTATTGTTAGAAATTTCAACAGGTGAAGTGTAAGAAATAACTGGGATTTGGTCGTTTATGATAATCGATACCGTGGTTGATGCAGAACCATGGCTATTGGTTGCAGTGACCGTGTAGGATTGTGACGAGGTCTGCAGAACTGATGGTGTTCCACTAATTGCACCAGTCGATGTATCAAAGTTCAGGCCCGATGGCAAAGTTGCATTGATTGCCCAAGATGAAGGTGCACTACCGCTGTAGGAAGGCGTGTTTGTTGTCATTCCAGTACCTTTCTCGAGAGTCATGCTTGAAGGAGAATAAGTCAATCCACTCGGTGCAGACATTACTCTAAGTTGGAATGATGTAGAGAATGAACCAGCAGAATTGTTTGCCGTCACTGTGTATGTAGCAATGGACATATCCGCACTTGGGGTACCCCATATTGTTCCATTATCAGAGCCAAAGTTCATTCCAGATGGTAGGGTTCCAGTCAATGTGTATGAAGTTGTTACATCACCATTGCTTACACTAAGTGGCAGGTTGTATGGTTGCCCTTTGACAAATGTGTATGAAGAATCAGAGTAAGATAGGGCAGTTGTATTGCTGTAATCGCCCTTACTAGAATTGTAAACCTGATTGATTACACTCAAATTTAGAGCATCTCCGTAGAGTCGAAGTGCCCCTATCTGACCTTCGAATGGTTGGTTGTATTCGCCAGAATTGTAGGAACCGATACTGACACCGTTTGCTGTGTTACGCAAATTACCAGTTCCGCTTAGCGATTGGTTGCTTATCTCTACCCCGTCTACGAACAAAGCAAGTGATTCACCTTTCTCGGCGACTAGGGCCACGTGGTACCATCGGTCAGTGTTGATCTCGTCACCCCATACACAAGCTGCATTGTTGGATGCGCACCCAGCAGAAACAGAAGTGGAAGTTATGCCAACTGTCGCGTATAGGTCACCTGTTGAATTAATCCGAATAGCCCAGCCCATGCCAGATGCAGACCCTCCGCCTAGTTTGCCCACAATCACTGAATTCTGAATGGTGGAAGCATTCAACCACACTTCAACTGTCAAGTCTCCTCCTGTTGGAGGGTCGTGGTCATCTGTTTCTGCGAAGTCTACTTCGTCACAGGCATAATTTCCAGACGTTCCTGTACATGAACCATCATAGTCAAATCGAGTATAATCGTCATTCCATGTTGGGCCATCAATGGTTCCATCGTTGCCGTATGTTGACAAATCGACAAGGTCTGTTCCGCTGCCGCTGTATGATGTACTCTTTGTTGGGTCGACGTAGAGTCTTAGGTCAAGATCTTCATCATAGTCGTAATCTGTGAATACACAACTACCGTCATCGATTATTGCATCTGAATCATAGTTGTCTGCGTAAGCAAGCATACAACCTGCGACCGGTGCAGAGGGTGTGCTGTAAGTCCAAGAAATACCTGCAGTCCAAGGATTGCTGTCATCCGCATCATATGCACCAGCGCTTAGCTGTTGAAGATGTGAGCCCCATTTAGGACGGAAGTCTTCGTTTGCAGGGTCAACTAGCATCTCATGAATCTGAACCTGTCTTATTGTGCTAACGTTACTGACAACTACCGGCATGAACTGTTGTGTAATGTTGCCAAGACCTAGTTGTGCTTTGTGATTTCGTCCCCAGCAGGTTAGATCCCCGTTGTTAAGAACCGCACATGAGTGTCTCATTGACACGCTAATTGAAGCAGCAATTCGGTCAGTTCCAAAGTTGACGTATTCAGTTGCAGTAGAAGCCGTTCGTGATGTATATGAAGAACTACTATTGCCGAATAATCCCCATTCATCTTCACCCCAGCAAACCACGCTACCATTGACGAGGTGAGCGCAAGCAACGTGTTGTGCAGCATCGACACGCTGTGCCATCATCTCTATCCCGTTAACATATAACAAAGAGGATTGAGAGACTCCTACACCTCCTTGGCCAAGTTGGTTTTTATCATTTACTCCAACACAAGCGACAGACCCGTTGTCATAGCTTAAGCACATGAATCTCTTACCTAAGCTGACTGTGGCTACTGTGCGCCCAGCAGGTATCGAAATAGTAACTGGCGTGTTTTGATTTGTCGTGTTTCCAAGTCCTAGTTCACCGTCAGTGTTGCGTCCCCAGCAGGCGATAGAACCATTGTCTAATTTGGCACAATAGGAATTCGTTCCAGCATGCAGACTAACGGGCTTGCTTGAGCCAGTGAAGTTAACATAATGTGGAGTTAGGACATCATTGTTTGAAATATTACCAAGTCCAAGTTGACCGAAATTGTTCCTACCCCAACATTTTACGCTTTGGTTGCTTAGTAGCGCACAACTAGACGAACTAGCAGTTGCCACACTAATCACGGTCACACCAGACCCGACATTGACAAAGGTTGGTTCCCATACTCCGTTGGCTGAAACATTTCCAATACCTAATTGTCCATCGCCATTGCCTCCCCAACACATCAACGAACCGTTATCTAACACCGCACAGGTGTGAGAGTTAGGCTCCGCACCTTCTGCTCCTGAACTACCCATGCCCAGTGAAGTAACGGTGCGGCCAGTTCCAAAGTCTACGTATTGTGGTGCACCCTCTCTACCGCTAGTTGAACCCAAACCCAGCTGACCGTGGTCGTTCCTTCCCCAACAGTAGAGCGATCCGTTATCGTAAATGGCGCATGAAAGTTGATTTCGAGCCTCAAACATGCCGTCATAGCCTTGAACATAGCCGTTCCAATTGTTCCAATGCGAGCCGTTGGGTAGTGGATTGTCGAAGACATCGTCTGAGCGATGGTCTGCCATTGCATCGACTGCGTTATTGTGAAGGGTAGAATTCTTGTTGTTGATTCCTCCATCAGTCAGGAAAATGATGTCGTTCTTGCCGGTCGAATTGAACACGGTATTGTTGTGAATATCGTGATAGTCTCCTTTGACCATCAATCCACCAGCAGCATTCCAAATCACGTTGTGGTGCATGGTTCCATTTCGACCTTCACCGGCTTGACCTATTGGTGCATCAAA
>CAXGTB010000104.1:0-4951 GCA_964012565.1 uncultured euryarchaeote
CTTTTGTGCACCTCAAGTGGTCAAGAACATTGTATGTTTGAAATTGCCATAAATGGCACAAAATAAGACACAGATTGATATGAGACCTCTATCTCAGATAGCACATGGACTGTAATACATGTGACGTTACACCTACTGTTGTAATCAACAAACCAGAGGTGATTGAAGTCACTTTGACCATTTCCGATAAAGCCAAGGAGATGCTTAATTCAGCCTTTGGTGATGACCGCTCACATGGACTTCTAGTCGGTGTTTTGTCAGGTGGTTGTTCTGGCTACATGTATGACTTGCAAATAGTCGAATCTACTGATCAAGACTGTCAAGAACTCAGTATTGATGGGTTTAGAGTTCTAGTTCCTAATGCATCATCACATCTTCTGGATGGAATTGAAATTGATTATGTAGACCGCCTAATGGGTGGTGGATTCAAGATCAATAATCCTAATGCAGCCAGTTCCTGTGGTTGTGGCGAATCTTTCTCATGAGAGTGAGTAAATGGGTATCTACAAATTAGATGCTTATGTTCTAATCATTCGAGGAAAAGACAGATTTTCATTCATTGACGGCTTGTCTACAAATAAAGTAGAAGGGGATTGCTCTACTGTTTTCACTACTACAACAGCAAAAGTAGTAGATTTAGCTGATGTAATAGACATGGGTGAATTTCTCGCAATCGTAGGTCATGGCCCTTACAAAAATAATCTCATCGAGCATATTTCTAAACGAATATTGGGACAACAGGTGTCGATCGGAGATGCTAGTTCAAATAACTCAGTTTATCTTTCAACCTCAGATGTAGTAGTGAAAGATTCTGTGACAAAGCGTTCCACATGGAGAGGATGGTTATTGGTGGCTCCAAACACTGAATTGATTGATTCAAATATGGATGAAGATGATTTCAATGAGTATCGTATAGAAAATATGATTCCACACCAAGGTTGTGAGATAACGTCTTCTGTTCATCCTTTGGCATGTGGTCTTGGACATTTGGTGCACGAAGCAAAAGGATGCTATATTGGACAAGAAATTCTAGCCAGAATGAGAAGCAGAGGAAGACAAGGAAAGAAACTTGTTTGCTTACCCAATCCTGTAGAAGGTGCAACAACAGTTGGAAATACACATTCATTAGCAATTGTTAGAGTTAAATCGGATTAGCAAATAACATTAGTTAGTTTATGGTGAGATGATTTATGCACAGATTAGTGTACTTCGCAGTACCAGGTAGAGGGGAAGCAAGTCGTGTTGCTCTAGCATTATCTGAGATTGAATGGGAAGATGTCGAAGTTAACGGTGAACAATTCCGTTCTATGCAAGAAAATGGCGAACTTCCATGGAACATGCTACCTGTTTTGCAAACGGAAAAGGGAACGATTGCTGAATCATCAGCAATTCTTCGCTATATCGGTAAGTTTGCAGGCTTGATTCCTGATGATTCATATGAAGCTGCAAAAGTTGACGAATTCATCGACGGAATGGGGCCATTAGCACGTGGCCTAGATACCACCTGGGGAATATCCGATGATGAAAAAAGAATTCAAATGCGGAAAGAATTGTTTGAACCAGAAGGGATTTGTGGTAAAAGTCTCAAAATGTATGATGATAAAATCGCAAGTTCAACATCAGGATGGGCAGCTAATACATCGGATATGAGTATTGCAGATCTAAAATTATTCACTGAAGTATTTGCATTATTCTCAGGTAATTACGATGGTGTCGAAAAATCTGTAATAATGAGATATGATAATCTTATGAAATACCATGACAAGGTAGCAAATGATGTAAGAATAAAAAATCATTATTCAACAATAAGTAAAGAAGACATACGATGGACGTTTTTACCAGATGCATTCAAGAATTGATTTCCTTCATCAATCCGATTTGAAAACATTCTCGATTTTGTCATAGACCTTTTCTTCTATTGAGTTGATTTTGACGACAATTGGATTAGTATTAGGAGTTTCTTTGTTTAATATTGGAACCATTGATGACCAAACACCCTCTCCCTTAATCCTTGAATATATTGCTGCTGATACATGAATTGCAATTACAATGTAACTCAAGAGTGCGGAAAATTCGTGTATACCAATCGCAGTATTTTGCATAAGTCCGTCAGAATAACCCTGATTGTATAGGAATGCTATTGCCAAACCAGATAGTGGTAGTAATATCAAAGACACATAGATCAAAATGTGCACTGTCCTTGCTACTATTTTGTGAACTCTATGAACTGGTACTGTTGAGGCGTGCATCGTTCCAAATTTCCTCATGTAAAAAAATCTTGACAGAACTATAAACAAGAAAACACTGGCAAATATCGTTTCAGTTAACAATAAATCTGAATCTTCTAATTCAGAAATATCTCCAACTTGCTTGAATATTCCATATACATACAATGGAATAAAGGTCCAATGAACCAACTTCGCAAGTAATGTATGCCCCACATTTCGCTTTGAGCGGTGTAATGGATTTAAACTCAATCACAGCAACTCTTCTCAAGTGCATCTTGAGCACAGAAGCAAGTCTTTGCAGGTACGATATCCGCTCTAGAACTCCTCTCATTGAATAATTCGGTAACTTGTTCAAGTTCTCCAGATGTATCTCCTCTTGCTTCTAGACATAGTTTGAGACCAAGTAGTCCCCACATGTTGTCCTTCCACAATTTGATGTCTGCTCTGTAAACTTCTTCAGCCTCTTCAACGTGTCCTTGTTCTAGTAGTAATGCACCAAGAATGTGTCTTACTGGTTGCATTTGACCCCAAGGCTCATTGTATGCAAGATTCAGAGACAAATCCACTCCACGTCGCAGTTCATCAAATGCTGCTGTGAAGTCATGAGCTTCACCGTTTGCTTTTGCAAGGAATTGCCTTCTGTATTCAATTTCAGCCTCAAGAATTGAAGCGTTTACGTTTAGAATTGAAGGTCCTTCTGCAGGGTCTTGATACATGAAATTGTTATGCATTACACGTCCTGCTAGTGCTGGGTTTTCCAACGCCTGCTTGAAAAGAACTTGCTCTGCTTCTGCTTCAGGGACCATTCCCTTGGAAGCATAAGCAACTCCTCTTGCGTAATGCTGAGTAGCAATTGCTGCAGGGAATACATCCTTGTCGGAGTGCATAGGTTCTGCTAGGATTTCATCCCACTTTCCGAATCTGATCATTACGTGCCATGGCATTGTTACATATGACTCTAGGAATATTGCACCCATTGGAATAATTCCTGCAAGCATGAATTGAACTCCATGGTTTTCATCACCAGCCGGTAGTGTATCTACGGCTTTTCTTGCGTATTTCAATGCTGTTTGGTATTGACCGTCGAACATTGCACACCAGACTACGAAGTGGTGGTTGTGCATCCTGTAGAACTTGTAGAATTGTGATTCATTACCAGTCAGTTCAACATACTTGTCATCGGCATCTACCGCAGCGATGTTACAATCTATTGCTTCCTTCCACTGTCCGACCCATGCATCAATGTGTGATGGCATGTGTACAAGGTGGCCAAGTCCTGGCATCCTTGTTCGAAGTACATCTGCTGCAGGAAGTGCTTTCTCAGGGAATGGTGATAATTCCAAAGCGTGGCAATAAAGGTGACATAATGCAGGATGAACCTTTGCTTCCTCACTTCCTTCAAATGCGTCTTCCATAATTTGAACCAGCAATAATGTATTTTCATCAGCAGGGGTAATTTCACCAGTTGCAGTGTTTTTGTCCCATAGTTGCCATGCTTTGAGGTTCATTAGGGCCTCAACATAAATCGCAGTAACATCGAGATTACCGGCGTATTTCTCGTACAATGGCGCCATTGCTTCAGCGAATGCGACGTTCAATTCTGGACTGTTACCCATATTGAGAACGGTAGGGTCTGCAGCGTCACGAGCTTCAGCGGAGTGTCGCTTAGAAAGTGCGACAATCAAATCCTGCTCTAATTCAGTGCAATGATCCATTACTGAAATCGCCTGTTGGATTGCATCGTGACCAGAACCAAGACCTGGTGCCCAGTTGTAGTTAGATGACACACAGTATGCAATTCCCCACCATGCCATTGCACAATTTGGATCAAGTTCAGTACACTTTGTAAAGCATCCAATTGCTTGCTCATGGTTGTAATTTAACATGTGTCCAAATGCTTCAACAAACATACTGCGAGTCTGTTCGTTGGCGCAAGTCATATTATTTACAAACGAGTAGTTTGACGAATCTCCGAAATCATAGTGCTCTGGTGCTAAACTCATATTACGTTCGGATTTTTGCCAGAATATAAACTAATGTATGTAAATGAAAATTAATTTACATAATCTGTAACAAAACTTACAGAATGTTGAAGAAAATTCTGTAAACTATCACATTTAGTATCCAAGAATTTCCTTTAATTGACCTTTGTAAAAGTTAGCTGAGCCTTGAAGGGAATCAAGTTCATTATCTGTCAATTCTAATTCGAAAATTTTCTCTACACCATTGGCACCAATTATGCAAGGAACACCAATGTAAACATCTTCTAAGCCATATTGACCGGTTAGATAACAAGAGGCAGGGATTACTCTACGACGGTCATTGAGAACAGATTCTGCCATGACTGCGGCTGCTGAACCAGGAGCATAAAATGCAGATCCCCTTTCAAGAAGTTTCACTATTTCCCCTCCTCCACCAGCAGTTCTTGCACTAATAGCCTCGATTCTATCTTCAGAAATCAATTGCGTAATAGGAATTCCACCGACTGTCGTGTATCTTGGCAAAGGAACCATTGTATCACCATGACCTCCCAGTACCATAGGCGATATGTCTTCCTCAGCACAGTCTAATTCTAGTGCTATGAAATGAGCCATTCTTGCGCTGTCAAGTACACCGGCTTGGCCAATAACTCGATTGGTTGGAAAACCTGTAACCTTCTGCATGTGGTAAGTCATTAGATCTAGTGGGTTGGTTACCATAATAATAGTCGAATCCGGAGCATG
>CAXGTB010000105.1:0-4928 GCA_964012565.1 uncultured euryarchaeote
GTATTTCTGAAATCGAAGATGACTTAGATGACTACGATCTGGAAGAAATAACCACTCCTAAGAGGGCACCTCCGCCAAAAAAACGTAAAATGTATACAACAACAGAAGATGATTCATTATTGGTCAAAAAGAAACGTGTTACAAATAGCCAACTCAACAGAGACGGGCCGATTACTAAAACCAAAAGGAAACGTCTTGTTGCGAAGGATGAAAATTCTGAATTTGTAAAAGAAGTAGCCCCAGTTGAAATGAAAACTCAACAGAAAATTAAAACGCGTAAAGTGAAGGTTGAAATTCCCGAGCCTAAACCAGAAAAGAAAAATAGAAAACCGGTTAAAAGAAAGGCTAAGAAGAAAAATTCTGACCAATCTTCCAGCAAAGTAGTCAAAGATGGTTCAAATAAAGCAGTAGAACCAGTTATTGACGAAAACGAGCTGCAAGATAATTTACTGAATGATTTCACAGGAGATGATTGATTACCAAGCCATCTTTATTTCTTCTTTCATACCACAAGCATTCTTTAGAAACGCTTTCAATCCGTTGAAATCATCTGTATCTATTCGATTAATTACTTCCCCGAAATATCTCTCAAGCCTCTCACTATTTTGTGATGATTTTATACAACTCGATTTTATGACATCGGATCTAACACTCAAATCGGTTTCAAAATCTACTAAACGCTCAATCAGCGCATCATATGCTTCCTTAACTTGAGATATGTCTGAATCCCTTCTTGCAGCAAAAACCCCGAAGACCATAGGGTGTCCACTGACATTTTTCCATTCTAATCCAAGATCTAATTTTACCAATTCAGGATAGTCTCTTGCTGATTCTAGAGCTCTGTCGCCAATCAATAAGCAACCATCACATTCATCCAACATTCCGTGTAAATCTGGCCCCATCTCTACAAAATCAGGTTCATAGCCCTTATTTTGAATTAGATACTTCAACAATGCTACCGAAGTTGCAGAATCGGACGGAAGTGCGATGGATGACATTTCTTCGATTTTTGTTTTACCAAATAACAAGACACTTCCGACCTCACCTCTACTAGAAATTGCCAAATCTGGAACTAGTACTAACTTGTCAGCGTTTTTGGCATAATCGGCTGCAGGAATAGGTGCAAGAATGCAATCTCTCCTCAATAGATGTCCAGTAAGCCATGCTGGTGGGGCCGGTAAGACTTTCCATGTATTTTCTAGTCCGTAAAATAGTGGTTCACAATTGATGAAGGAGACCCTGCCGATTGTTTTTTGCCAAGACATCTAATCACCTGTTGCCATACGCAATCTACGCATGCTTGGAAGTTCAGGAGCGGTATACTCTTCGAATGAGGTGTATGTTGTATTTCTTTGAACCGGTATAGATCCTGCATTCGAAACTAGTTTCGCCAACTGCATTTTATCGAGATCTAACGGTGTTGTCGATCCTGCCAAGTGCATTATGGACTCCTTTTGTACTGTCCCATCAATATCGTCTGCCCCGTACTGTAATGCTAGTTCCGCAATCTTGTCGCCTAGATTCATCCTGTATGCCTTTATGTGTGGGATATTGCACAACATTAACCTAGAAATCGCAATAACTC
Source organism: uncultured euryarchaeote (assembly GCA_964012565.1). GTDB lineage: Archaea > Thermoplasmatota > Poseidoniia > Poseidoniales > Poseidoniaceae > MGIIa-K1. The sequence continues at coordinate 1,586 of CAXGTB010000105.1, forward strand.
TCAATATTTCAGAACCAGTTGCTAATTGTGCTTCAGGCAATCTTGAATCGTCTGGTAAGAATGGATATGGGACGAAACATTGGAACCCTTGTGTTTTTGATTGTAAATCTCGAAGTTTAATCATATGAATTATACGATGTTTAATCGATTCAATTGTTCCAAAAAGCATTGTGCAATTAGTAGGAAGTCCTACTTTATGCGCAGTTTCGTGGATTGAAAGATATTCATCAGAAGATTCCTTTCCTCTACAAATTATTTCCCTCACGGAATCATCTAAAATTTCTGCACCACCACCTGGTAATGAACCTAGACCAGATTGTTTCAAACGAGAAAGTGTCTGATGAATCGATAGGTTAGATAACTTGGCAATATGCTTAATTTCAACCGCTGTCAATGCCTTAATGTGAATCTTGGGGAATTCGCTTCTAACTCTTTCAAACAACTCACAATAGTACTCTACATCCCATTCAGGATGTAAACCTCCAACTGAATGTACTTCATCAACAAAACTAGAATAATTTCTCAAGTCATCAATATATTCTTCGATCTCCATTTGGTATGCATCATCTGCCCTCCTACCTCGCCTGAAAGCACAGAACTTACATGCTAATGTGCAAATGTTAGTTTGATTGATGTGGACGTTAACATTGAAAAATGCACGATTACCAAATCTTGCAGTTTTTACAATATTAGCTAAATATCCGATTGTGTCTAAGTCCTTTGACTCAAAAAGGAATATTCCATCATCAAGAGATAGTGGTTCTGAATCTGATAATTTCTTAACTATCTGTTGAAACTCAATAGGCCACGTTTCTTCAGATAGTTTTTCGGAAAGAGATTGTTGCCAATCAATACTCTCTCCGTCTGCCATGGTGAGCCCTCAAACTAATTGTTATTGAATTAGCGTTTAAGCGCGCTTATTGGTTCTGACCCTGAACACCCCAGCTGTCCTAAGCAATTTCCTGAATTCTTCTACCATTAGTACTGTGCTAGCCACTAGTATCACTATTATCCAATCATTCGCTTCTAACGCAGTTGTTGAGAGCAACTCTCCAATTTGGAATGATGTAAGTGGTATCGTCCATTCTGCCCCTTGTACGGCTACGAGAAGTAATGCAACAGAAAATAGAATTGCTAGGTAAATTGCACGATTGGAGAATAATCCAAGTTTGAATACACTGTGTTCATTACTTCTACAATTCATTACGTTGAATAATTGGAAGAAGATGAATACACTGAAACACATTGTTCGTGCGTAAGCTTCTGTGCCGTTTTCTAGGGCCAAGAAGTAAACTATCATGGTACCTAAAACCATTATCGCTCCAAGGTAGAATATCAACAATAAGTCGAGCAGATTTGGTAAGGCCTCGTCAACTGGCCTAGGGGGTCTATCCATCACATTCGCATGTTTTCTTTCTACACCTAATGCTACCGCGGGAGGACCATCCATGAGGATATTGATCACCAAAATCTGAGTTGCTGTCAAAGGTAATGGCCACTGGAAAATTACAGTAGCAAGTAGAAGCAATGCTACAGCAGCAACATTTGTTGATACCTGATAGCGGACGAAATTCCGAATATTTGCATAAATTTTACGCCCTTCTTCAACAGCATTTACTATGTTAGCGAAATTATCGTCCTGTAATACCATGTCAGATGCGTCTTTTGCTACATCGGTACCTGCTATTCCCATTGAGATTCCAATATTAGCCCTAGATAGAGCGGGAGCGTCATTGACTCCGTCGCCTGTCATGGCAACAACTTCACCTTCATCTTGGAGAGCTGTGACAATCCTCATCTTTTGCTCAGGTGTGACTCTACTAAAGATTGCAGTCCCGCCAACAATATCTCTCATGGCGCTATCATCAAATGTCTCTAGTCTATCACCACCTATTGGATCAATATGGGGTTTGGTAATATTGAGGTCCTCGCCTATTGATTGAGCAGTAAGTTGCTGATCACCTGTAATCATCTTTACTTCTATACCTGCTTTTTGACAACGTAATATTGCATCATAAACTTCAGCACGAGGTGGATCCATTATTCCTACCATACCTAAGAAGATTAGATCGTTCTCCATCGATTCCATATCAGTAATATCATCTTCTGGCGTAACCTTCCTGGCACATAATGCAATAACTCTCATCGCCTTGCCTGCCATATCCTTGTTAGCGGCAGCCGCATAGTCGAAATCGCCTTCTGCAATAGGTACCACTTTACCCTCTTCGACTTTCCATTTTACAAGCGTCTTGAATCCACCAGCTCCGCCTTTTGCAAATATCCAATCTTCGCCCTCATACTCATGAATGACTGACATTCTTTTCCTATCTGTATTAAAGAAGAACTCATGTTTCCTCGGATGCCTTTGAGCGAATTTAATGACCGAACCGTTGATCTTGTAACCCAGCACTGCACATGCGCTATCTGTAGGGTCGCCTATGGCTGACCATTGTCCATCGACTTCAGCGATTTGCGAATTGTGACAAAGAGAGAGACAGGCAGCTGTTAATCTAAAACCTAGATCTCTTTGGAGTTCGGACATTTCCTCGTCGGACAAACTTTCTCCATCTGTTGTCAGAGAACCTTCGGGTAGGAAACCTTCTCCAGTTATTCCAAAAGTCTTGTGTGGTAACATTAACTGTCTTACTGTCATTTGGTTTTTTGTCAGAGTGCCAGTTTTATCAGTGCAGATTACGGTTGTTGAACCAAGTGTTTCTACTGCTTTCATTCTGCGAATGATGGCTTTGTGGCGAGCCATATTACGCATGCCTATCGCCAATGTTGTAACCAATATGATGGGCAAACCTTCCGGTACAATAGCGACAAATATAGCAATTGCAACCAAAAACTGGAACTTTGCTTCTGCCCATAGGTCTCCTCCATCAACATAAGCAAGGATTAGTGCGATAGAAACGATTAGAGCAGCTACAATCAGTGCTATGAATCCCAGGAATTTACCCAAGGATTCCAATTTATGCTCAAGAGGTGTCTTCGGTGTTTCCGCTTTTGCGATATCGTTTGCGATTTTACCCAACTCGGTTTTCATACCAGTTGCAGTAACTATACCTACTGCTCTACCTGTTGAAATCGTAGTTCCCATGTAGAGCATATTTCTCCTGTCAGCAAGGAGTGTTTCAGGAGGCAATTCCGATTCAATTACTTTTGTTGGCATCGATTCCCCAGTCAGTGCGGATTCGTCTACCTTGCACTGCCAAGATTCGCTAACTCGTAAATCGGCTGGTACGTTCAGACCTTCTTCGATTTTTACGATATCACCGGGAACTAATTGCGTTGTACTAATCTCCATTTCCATGCCGTCTCTACAAACTATACAATTAGAAAT
>CAXGTB010000106.1:0-4877 GCA_964012565.1 uncultured euryarchaeote
AATGTAACAGTTTATGCAATGGATTGGGATAATCCAGAAGACAGATCTGGATGTGGAACTGGCTGTACCTGGACTAGTGAAGCATACTATGGAGCAAACCACTGGCATGAAGAAGTGGCTGCAAACAGTACAGTAGGTCACACCTCAGGAAACAACGCAGTAGAACAATCAGCCAACGGAAACAATCCAACCGACTTTATGTGGTCTGGTCTGATGAAGACTAACTCAAGTGGAGACACTTGGTCGGGTTACGAACCTAACTGGGATGAAGGAATTGTTCTGAACGATGTTGATTTATCTGGCGCTGATAGAGCATGGATGAGTCTGGAAATCTTCCGCCATCTTGGTCTATCTGATCTATACTCTCAAGATCAAAACGGATTCGTTTTGGGAGAAGTTTGGGATGATGCAGCAATGATTGAAGTCTTCTCAGAAGACCTTGGTTGGACACTAATCAACTGTCCAAATTCAGCATATTTCGCTGGACAATGCCCTTCCACAGTAAGTTACTGGGGAGGATATGACAACGGTAGAGTTGAGAGTGAAGCAAACACTGGTCTCGATGCAGCGATTTATCGCTATGGCGGCGCAATCCCTGGGACACAATATGGCTGGGGTAATTTCACCGAAGAAGGCCTAGGTGCGTTCGAACTGTCTCAATTCGCTGGTGAAACTGTGGATATTAGATTCAGATTCAAATCCGGATGGGATGGCTCACTGGGCACTAACGAATCTCTATGGAGTGGTAGAGACGGATTCGCTATTGACAACGTTACAATATGGAAGCAGAACACAGTATTCACTTCTAATGTTCAAAACAATGCGTCAACCATCACAATGAACAACTTTGCACCTAATGAGGATTACACAACAGCGATCTCTGCAAACTTTGAAAACGGTACAACATACAGAATCTCTGCAGTACTAAATTATGGTCAAGACGAGCAACCTGCAAACGATGAAATCGTGGGATATGTCACAGCATTCAACTTGTTTGATCCTGCTGTAGTAGGTATCGAAGATTTCAGACCAGGTGGATTGTACGCTGAAGGAAACTTCCCAATCAATGTCAAGGTGGAGCACTTAGGTAATACCAATGTTAGTTTCGACTTGGAAGCTAAAGTCTACAGCGCATTGCCAGCGGAGGTATTCTGTGGCTCACCTCTCGTGAACTGTGAAGAAGGATTCGAAGGAGGTTCATCTGGATTTAGATACACTGATGATGGTAACGCAAACGGTGGAATTCTAGACGATTCGAGTTGTACTGAGCAAATCTTTGGCTCCTACGCTTACTGGTTCGGTCACCCATGTGACACAGCAAACAGTTTCGGAGACATTTGGGAGAACGAGACACTAACAATACCAGACATCGACCTTACCAGCATGTCAGGCGATTATGTGGCTCTAAACTTCGAATACTTCGCAGAAACATGGTTCGAATACAACATACAATCTGGAGACACATCATCAATTTATGATTATGCTGCACTAACTGCGGATTGGACAAAGGGTGGCAATGATTACGACGGCTTAATCCTCGGTCAGTGGAATGACTACAACGAGGACGGCTTCTGTATTGTTGATGAAGACGATAACGGATTTATCGACCCATTGAATGAAACTACAATCGATAACACAGAAATCGAATGGATTGGAGACCCAAGAAACATAAACGGTGGTACCGGTAATTACGAAGTATTCTACAACACTGATGGATTGGTACAAAGCAGAAGTATTGACTTGACTCACTTGTATGTTATCAACAGAACATCTCCAGATTCCAATACATGGAACAGAGAATGTATCAGCCTCGCTGGTTCAGTTGTCGACCTCAACTTTGAGTTTAGATCAAACGAGGACGGTCACAATGGACAGAACGACGGAGTACGTGGAGTTGCTTTCGATAACATCACACTGCAGGAATTCTCATTCACTCAAGATGCTGTTTACAGCACCTCAGTCGTAGATTTGGATGCGGAAGAAAACCGCACAATCACAGTAGCAAATCACGATTTCGTATCAGGTGTGTACAAGATTGAAGTCGAATCTCAATTCGACAACACCACTCAAGGAACTACTTGGTATCAAAACGATGAGATTTCACTTGCAAACAACCTTGCTAGAGTAATTTTCTCGGTTGAAAGCGTAGATATTACTCTAGGGAAGCCAAATCAGTTGTCTTGCTTGTCAGATGTAGTCTTGGACTGTATCATGCCAATCGACAATGTGACCACACATGATTGGTCACTGGCTGCAACAAATGGTGTGTTGCAGGGTGATTACACATTCCACATGTCAATAGACGACATGGATACTGGTAATCAGGTCCACACAACAACTGCTGGACCAAGTCAAACTTTGGGCCCGCATGAGAGAACCACTGTGACATTTACCCCATGGAATGGTTGGATGGATGGACACAAGTACAACATCAGCTATTATGCAACTCTTCCAGATGGAAGCTCTTCCGGAAATGAAAGATACTTCCACGCAGGATTTGCGTACAATGTGGATGTTGCAATCCTATCCGGTGATTCAACAAGAGTTACTGCAATCAAGGAAGACCTATCTATCCTGGGAATGACATACACTCAATATGACATCAACGACTGGCAAGAGTATCTAGAACTTGGATGGCTTGTACACTATGACAAGGTAATCATGCCTTGGCAAGATGTAAACACTGCTAAACCAAGCGACGAAGGTGGAAAAGGATACTATGAGTTAATTGGCGGTTCTTCCAATCAAAACGCTTTGAAGAACTTCATGTCCGATGGTGGTACTGTACAAGTCCACTTGTCTGGTTCAACTGATTACTACGAGTATTCTTCTTCAACCGGTGAAAGTTTGCTGCCATTCAATATGGATATACAGCCAAAGAACACTCCAGAAACAAGAATCACATACAGTAACATGGATGTCGCAGATCCATATCACCCAATTCTTGACGATGTAGACTTGGCAGCATTCCAAGGATTCGACCAATTCGGAACAGTTACCGAGGCCATCATCAACACAAAGAGTGCATCTGCAACATCAGTGCCTCGTGCATGTGGCGGTTATTCAGAAGAAGGCGGTTCATTCCAGCGACTAATTCAATCTGAAGCAGATACACAGAACACAGTTCTTGGTGTCTGCAGCTATGTTGACGGCGGAATGATTGTAACAACAATCGATGTAGAAAGTGTGTCAGATAGAGCAGACAGCAGTACATTCCCTCTTCTAGGGAATATGCTATCTTACCAAGTCACTCCTTATCCAACAGGATTCGGAACATTAGGGAACGGATTGGATCTTACAATCAATGGAGAAGTTCCATCATTCGACCCTTCAACTGGTGGATATGCATTCCATTACATGAAGAGTAACTCAGAGGTTACATTTGGTTATCAAACCACATCAACTGAGACACTATCTTCTGACTGGGTATTGAGTGGACCAACAGATTGGTCAGGATCTTCAATGGCAAGTGGAACAGATCACGTCGAAGAAGCAAGTCCAACAGTTGAGTTCTGTAAGGTTGACTTGTCTTCAGCGACTGGTTGTTTGCAAGGAGCAACATGGGAAATCACCCTATTCTTGCACGATAGTGAAGGACACGCTCGTACAATATCTGTAACAGTACAAACAGATGACACAAGAGCGGATGAATTCAGGCCTACTGCGGATGTAATGATCGACACCTCAGATAATCAAAATGAGCAACCATTTGACAGACCTATTGAAGACCGTGGTGTAAAGACAGTCTCCGGAATAGACTGGCCTCAAAGAAGAATCCATCTAGATTCAACAGGTTCACTGACAGTTCTCTTTGATGCAAGTAACTCTTCTGACCTAGATGCATTGTCTGGAAATGGAATTGAATCCTATGAATGGACTGTATTGTTCGACAAGCCGTACAATGAAGACAACTACAAATTGGAAGGTCATACATTTGTAACACCGTCCACAAGTGATGGTGCTTGGGCTTACACATTCAATAACGTGACAGTCGATCCAAGTGGTCAAACAGAATCTCTGATTCGTATTGAATTAGTTGTGTTCGACCAAGCTGGAAAGAGTTCTGAGAAATACAAGATGTACTTCTCAGTTGTACCTGAAGGCTTTGGAGATGCAGAACCAACAATACAAATCGACTTGTCGATGAACGGCACTAAGGTAGATAGCGATACAATTACCCTAAGAGGAACAATCCTTGATGGAGCAGAGCAAGGCGACGTTTACGTTGAAGCTGCTCTAGATGACACGGTATTCGACCAGACTGCTGTTGCGAAGTATACTTTGCAACTAGAAGGAAAGTGGGCTAAATCCGAGGCTCTAGGTGATACTGAAGATTTCGAGCTAACTCTGAACATCGAAGACTTGTTCAACAACGAAACTAAGTCCAAGAGAGTGTATCTAAAGATATACGAAGGTGATGACAAGAGATGGCCAATCATCTACTGGATTGAAGTCACTCTGCCCGCATGTCAAGGTCTAGAAGTGCCTGTTGAGGTCCTCGATGCTGAACCTGATGCTTATTGGGAATGGGATGAGGAGTCAGGAGAATGTTTCTGGTCCGGAAATTACGTAGACACTGATGGAGACGGTGTCCCCGATGAAGAAGAAGAAACCACGGATAAGGCAGAAAGCGATAGTGACAACTTGATGCTCTATGTTGGTGGAGGAATTGGTTTAGCGTTCATCGTTATTCTGTCCCTATTCTTCGTATTACGTGGCGGAAATGAAGACGATATCGTTGATACTCAGATGAGCGGTGACTTTAGCGCAGCCGCTGCAGGATATGCAGGAGTTGCTCAGATGGATCCAATGGAGCAATATGTACAGCAACTAATTGCTCAAGGATATCCGGAAGAAACTGCCCGGGCCTATGCTCA
>CAXGTB010000107.1:0-4859 GCA_964012565.1 uncultured euryarchaeote
CTGAAGACATCATCAAAGAAGTGTCAATCGCTCATGACATGGGCGTTGAGCACGTTAGACTTGGAGGTATGACTGATACTTACACCTACATGGCAGAAGGTGTAGTCGAGATGGAATATCCACGTCCTAATCCTGAGCCAATCGCAAAACTGCTACACGGTTTGAGAGAAGATGAAAGGCTGGGTATTCTACATACTGACAATGGAAACCCCTCGATTATTGCCGAGCATCTAGAGGAGTCTGAAGAGATCACAAAGACCCTCGTAGAAACTCTATCTGACGGCGCAGTACTATCATTTGGCCTTGAATCTGCGGACCCTAATGTACATGAGGCAAACTGGCTGAATTGTGATTCTTCACAACTGAAATCAGCAATCGCTCTAATCAATAAACACGGTAATGCCCGTGGTGAGAGAGGTTTGCCTAAACTACTGCCCGGACTGAATTTCATCGCTGGTCTAAACGGTGAAACAAGCGAGACATACAACATTAATCTCAATTTACTCAATGAATTAAAGAATGAAGGACACATGATTCGTAGGGTAAACATTCGCCAAGTAGAAGGCGCAGGTTTCCAAGAAATCGATGATAAGGATTTCAAATCATTCAAGAAAACGGTTCGAGACGAATTCGATGGACCTCTGCTAGAAGAAATGCTTCCTACTGGTACTATTCTCAATGATGTTTGGTGGGAAGCTCATGAAGGGAGAACTCGACTTCCAAGGCACCTAAAGCCAGAGTCTCGATCCCTTGATGTTCACGGTAAGGCAGGAATTACATTCGGTCGACAAATTGGAGCATATCCAATCCTTGTTGGAATGAATTACATGGCTCCTCTTGAGACTTACAGCAATATCATGGTCACCGGCCACGGTGCACGCTCAATTACCGGCGTTGAAACCGGTCTTGATTGGCGCACTGCTACTGAGAAGCAACTAGCGGCAATACCTGGTATTTCAGGCAAGGGCGCATGGAATCTAATCAGTACAAGAGCAAAGGCGATTTCCAAAAATCGCACAATAGAAAATGTCGATGATTGGTTTAATTCTGCGGGAATTCAAATCCCAGAGATAGTAGATATCTCGAAGATTCTAATCTAATCACTCGCCAACCCAAGCATAGGTTCGCATTCCTTCTTCGACACCTTCGTCACCAACTTCGACAAGTGCGAATTCTCCCTTAGGAGTGATGATGGATTCCTTTGCTAGTCCCTTGTGCAGAGCTTCGTAAGTTACCCGATCGATTGCGATTCTACCTTCAAGCCTCTCGAATAGATTCCAACGGCTTGCGATTTCTCTCCATGTTGGCTGAACTTCTGCCTCGAATACCTTAGCCTTTGCACCTGAACCATATCCACACAGTCCAAGTGTTACATTATCGAGGTTAGCATTCTCTTCATAGTCCGCTTCGAACGTAGACATTAGTGCTAGGAAAATAGAACCTGTGTATTGGTTTCCAATTAGTGAAGATGCTCTTTGGCCTTTCTCAATTCTGTCTTCAACGAATTGCTTGAATGCCTCAGTCTTAGAGATTGCACGGCGATATCCGTCCATTGCCTTCTCCCAATCTTCTGGAGTTTCATAATCACTTTCATCAGGCATAGTCCCGATTTCTGCTTCTACGTGCTTCCATGATTCTAGATGTTCTCTATCGTGGCGGAATACATCAGGGAACATTCGCTTTGCTTGGAATGCATATGGTAAATGCATAATGATTCTAGCCCATTGCTCGGTCAAGATTTCATCCATCATTGGATCGAATCTACCTTGAGCAATTGCTTTCTCACAAAAATGAGAGAATGCTTGCTTGACCGCTTCACGATAACATCGATTGGAGAATTGTCCATCAAACACTGGCTCATCTCGATGAACTTTCACGTTCTCTTCACCATGTGCGAAGATTCCGAGTCTGCGTACTGTTGATTCTGGAAGGTGCTTGATCATGGCTTCTGCCATTCCGTCTCTGATTGTTGCACCTGCTTCAGCGGCTAATTGCAATACGTGAGTAATTACGCTTTGAATTGAGACTTCTCTTCTTGGTTTGAAGAAATCGTGAACTGGAGTTGTTGATACTCCCCAGCGATCCGGCACTACGATTAATCGAGGATTGTGCCTAACTAGTAAAGCGCCTCCACCCGCACCTTGGGTGTATTCACCAGAAGATTCCAAATCATATTTCGCGTTGTCAGAGAATACTACAATTCCCATGCGGCCATCTTCTTCTCCGCCTCTTGCAACCCAATCTAGAGTGTTGTGAAGAGCGTCAACTGCGCCAATACAAGCGAATGTCATGTCAACAACGTCACATCCTCTGAAGCAATCTTCTCCAAAGCGTTCACCATAGCGATGAGTAAGCATGTCAACGATGTATGTTGCAGTAGGTTTAGCACCATCCAGAGCGGATTCTGTTCCGAGGTAAATACGACCAATCTTTCGAGGGTCGATTCCGTTTCTATCAATTAGTCTGCAAACTGCGTTTGCTCCCATTGTAGCAGTATCCTCGTGAACATCAGGAATTGCCATTGCAGCAAGCCCTAGACCTTTGTTCAGTTTACCGTAATCGGCACCTCGCATCTCTGCGAAGTCTTCCATATCCATGTATAATCTAGGAAAATGGAGTGCCATATCGTCGATTCCGACCTTCGCTCCCATCAACCCCAGTCCGCGTAGTTGTGTATTTGAGTATATGTGTAAAATCCTATCTCAAATCCGGTGTTGTAAACTACACCGGTTCAGGCGAGTGGTTTTTCAGCATAATGCGGCTAACCCTCTCTATGGGAGTCATTGAATCGGCGAAAATATTGTCAGATAAATGTGATTCTCTAATCAAGTCTATCCTAAGACAGACTACACTCGCACACGTGACCAATCCACTTGATTATGCATGGGAATACCATCTTTCATACCTATCTCAATATTCAGGATTGGGCGCTAAAACCCTGCTACTTGGCATGAATCCAGGGCCGTATGGAATGGCACAATGTGGAGTTCCATTTGGTGCAACGCACATAGCTAGAGATTTCCTGAACATTACTGGAGAGGTGAATGATCCCGTAGGCCGCCATCCAAAGCGTCCAATCGTTGGCCTTGACTTTGAGCGTCAAGAAATCAGTGGAACACGGCTTTGGGGATTATTAGAAGACATCTGGAAGACTCCTGAAGAAATTCACAAAAACGTGTTTTTAGTTAATCATTGCCCGCTGTTATTGCTTGGTGAAACTGGAAAAAATATCACTCCCGACAAAATTAGCGGAACAGCCGTCAAAAAGCTGCTAAAAGCATGTGATGACCATCTGAAAGAAGTGGTTACAGCACTGGGAATTACTCGAGTAATCGGAGTAGGAAAATATGCCGAAAAAAGAGCACTGCTAGCCCTTAAAGGCCTTGATATTGACATCACTACATGCTGGCATCCTTCACCTGCTTCACCCCTGGCAAATCGTAATGACGGGGCTGATTGGCGCAAGAATGTTACAAACATATTGCTGACAGAGAATTCATAATACATACCTAATCTGTCCCAACTCATGCCACAGAAAGAAATGGCTTGGCCAAGACAACCTTCAGACAGACAATGGGTAAAACCAGAAGGGGATGACCCGCGTACTCTGTACCAAATGTTGATGGTGAGCCAAGAGAGATTTGGAAATGAACCTTGTATCGGATACATACCTGGTCCGGGAATGCAAAGAGTTCACTTAACATACAACGAATTTGGAGATTTATCGACAGCTGTTGGGAAAGGATTGAGAGACATCGGTGTCGAAAAGGGCGACCGTGTTGCAATCATTATTGACAACTCTGTACAATGGGCTGCTTTGTCATATGGTGCAAACGCACTAGGCGCTGCATATACTGCAATGTATACTCACCAACATGGAAAGGACTGGGCTTACATCCTAGCTGATGCAACACCTAAGGTTGTAGCAGTTGCAAACACAGAAGTCCTAGACAAGTTGTGCGATGCACTTCCTGCTGACGGATGGCCTGCATCTGGAGTGATTCTACTAGGCGATGACCCTGCAAACCAGTTACCTCCTGAAGGTGTTGAAGTTCGCTCTTGGTCAGAATTTGTTCAGGCAGGAAGAGCCGGCGAAGACCTTGCAGAGATTGCTGATGACCCATCTGCACTATCAACTCTGATTTACACATCTGGAACTACAGGAAACCCAAAGGGTGTAATGCTGTCCAACTGGAACACACTATCTAACGTTCTATGTGTACAAGGTGTATTCGAATTGTACCCTGGTGATAAGAACGCTGCGTTCCTACCTTGGGCTCACTCTTTCGGTTCTACCTTCGATTTGCATTGGATGATCAGAATGGGAGTTCACATCAACCTCATTTCTGACCTGACAAAGATTGCAGACGAGTGTATCGAAATCAAGCCGGCTGCTCTTTTGGCTGTACCACGTGTATGGAACAAATTCTACGACCGTGTTAACAGTCAGTTTGAAAGTGCAACTGGTCTGAAGAAATTCTTCGTTGGTAAGGCACAAAAGGCTGCTGCTAAGAGAATCGCAAATGCTGGTGTCGAGTGTGACGCAGTTGCACCAACCGGCTTTTGGGACAAAAAGTGGGATAAGCTAGTCTGGTCAAAGGTCCGTGCAAGATTCGGTGGAAACATCAGATTCTGTATGTCTGGTGCAGCAGCACTATCTCCTGACGTCGCTGCTTTCGTTCAGAAAGTTGGATTCAACTGCTATGAAGGATATGGTCTAACTGAGACCAGCCCTCTAGTATCTGCTAACGGATGGATGGGCAAAGGAGAATCACGCTTGAACTCTGTAGGTAAGCCTGCAAACGGTGTCCGTGTTGAAATCGATAAGAGTGCATGGGACGATCCTGACCGACCTGATG
>CAXGTB010000108.1:0-4838 GCA_964012565.1 uncultured euryarchaeote
TGGAAGAATTGGCTCGGTGGTTTCATTCTTGAAAAGAAATACGAAGTTTACGAGATGAATATCACAAATTTCGTCATAACTTCCAATCCTCTTTGTGATGGTTGTAATGGAAGGTGGGCACTTGACCCATCACTGGGTTCACTGAAGGATGATACTTACGACATTGACAATGATACACTATCTAACGGTGCTGAAGCCCCTGATAGATGGAACACTAATCCCGTCGATGATGATACAGATGGTGATCTATTACCGGATGGTTGGGAAGTTAGATACTCAGAAGAAGCTCTTGTCATTGGACTTGTAGATAATTCCACTTACAGTGCATATGGTGCGCGTGGAGTTATGGATCCGGCTCTGAAGGATTCCGATGGCAATGGAATTGATGACGGTATGGAAGATATAGACAATGATGGTCTGAACAGAACTGGACTGATTGCTAAGTACTGTCCTTCATATGAAGATCCACAATCTAGCAACTGTCACATAGATCCAGATACTCCTGACGGAAAGATGTTCTATGACAATCTTGAGAATTACACAAGTTATGAAGAATTCGTGAATGGTACTAACCCAATACGAAATGACACAGATGGTGATGATTGGGACGATGGCCCAGAGGTATACTACCAAGATCATGATAATGATGGCATGGCTACAGGTTGGGAGTACTACTTCAATTTCGATCCATATGACGATTCAGATCGTATGGTGGATACAGATGGTGATGGTCACGTGAACTATTGTGAATACAAGTGGGATACAAATCCACGTGATATCAACAGTTTCCCGGGCCAGGGACAGTTGTGTAATCCGTTTGAGGAGTGATAAATGCGGCAAGTAATGAAGTCATGCTTAGTCATAACTTCAATGCTGATTATTTTAATTCCAATTTCTGGAGCCAGCGATTTAGCGAGTGATCAGAGCAGCAAATTAACGAGTTCAGTCGAAGATGGTTTATGGGTAAACCAAACCCTGACGATAAATGGTACCACTACTCTAAATCCTCAAAGTGCTGATTGGGTTTTGTATGACATAACCGAACCATACACAGAATGGCCGGTATTACGTAGCGGAGATTTCTTTACTACTGTACTACCAATTTCAGAAGGTTTGTGGAATTGGTCACTAACTATCGATGTCTTTGGATTAAATTGTACATGTTGGTTGGAAATCGGTCAACCCGATGGCCTTGGAAAAGAATTTTTGAACAGGATTGTCTTCATTGGCGAAGGTCCACATAATCCTGTAATCTCAGCAAATCACGATAATTCGATTGTTGTTGATGGTTCGGAAGAAGTCTCTTTCAGAGCAGTGCTTTCAGATTCACAATCAAATGAATCTTCGATAATCCTTGGCTGGTGCTTTGCTCCAAATGGGGCATGTGACGGCCAAACGTTTTCCTCACAGGTAGATGTTTCCTGGGATGGTAATATTGGTTCAATTGAAATAAATGTATCAGATTTAGGTTTAAGTGATGGAATTTGGCAATTTACATACTCATTACAAGATGCATTTTTACGATTATCTCCTCATGTTGAACTTACGGTATTTGTTGATCAAAACGATCCAATTTCATCATTGATTGCTCCTGAATTAGCACAAGAAGGCGAGATTATTTTGATAGATGGTAGTGGATCTTCTGATGGTGTATGGAGTAATAATTTACAGTCCATTTGGTACATAACAGGGCCTGATGGAGTAACCTATGTTCCGAATTCAAATACAACAAATGGTTTACTATACGTATCATTGAACGAGTCAGGTAATTACACCATTCGATTAGATGTAATTGATTGGGTAGGTAGAATGTCTAGTGCAAGTACTACTGTATTGATCGAAAATGTAGTTCCATCTATTGAATTAGGCATCAAAGGTAGTGATGTTAACAATCCAAACTCTTGGCAAATATTAGAGAGCGAGGAGCTAGAGATATTTACTATGATTTCCGACACTGGTAGTGATGTCGACTCAATAATTTATTCATGGTACCTCGATGGTGAATTGGTTTCTAATTCTGAAAATTTGACTATAGAAAATCTGGATGTCGGTCAGTATCAACTTAACTTATCAATTGTAGATGATAATGGGGCAACCGATTATTATGAAATGGAATTAACAGTTAAGCCAAAACCCAAAACAATTCCTGATGAATTCAGTATTGCTGGAATTATTGTCATATTAGGAATAATCGGGTTTGGTATTCTGATCTTTAAGCGTATGAATTCCAATGAAAGTAATACTACTAGTTTGCCTAAATGGGATGGCAATACTAACCAAAAAGCATCGGATTCAGGTAATGTAGATAGCGATGAAAATCAATTATGGGATTGAAACATACTTGTGCTAATAAGGCAAGAGATGAAAAATCAGTTCCCATACCGAGTATCATGTGGGGGGATTCACTTCAGGCGGTAGGCGATGAGCCTGCAACTATCACCGATGATGAATTTCGGTCACGTCAGGCAAGATTGTTTTCACAATTAAGACCAGGTGATTTGCTTATCATTACTGCACCTCACGAATCTACCCGTTCTAATGATGTACACTATCCTTACAGGACAAGTAGCGACATGCTGTACCTATGTGGGTGGGAAGATCCAGAGGCTGTTTTCTGTGCTTACAATGACGATGGAAAATGGATTACAACGTTATTTGTCCAACCAAAAGACATTTTGAAAGAGATATGGGAAGGTAGGCGTCCAGGTATTCAAGGAGCAGTAGAAAACTGGCCAATAGACAAGGCTGTGTCACATGAAGATTTAGATGAAGAATTATCTAGCATGTTGGTAAAATGCTCACGAATTCTTGTTAAACTTGGTATTGATTCTGATGTTGACAAGTTGGTGGATTCAGAAATAAAGTCTAATTCTAGAGACAGACAGAAATTCGGCCTTGGTCCGGTTAGTATTGTCGACCCTTCAGGAATGATTAATGAATTGAGATTAAGAAAATCATCTGCTGAAATTAATTTAATGCGTCATTCTGCAAAAATTGCAGCACAAGCTCATATTCAAGCAATGGCGAACACTAAGCCAGGTGTAGGTGAATGGCAACTCGAAGGTATAATCGAAGGCCTATTCAAGTATTGCAATACATCTGGTATTGCATATCCTTGTATTATTGGTAGTGGAGAAAATGCAACAATTTTACACTACACAGTGAATGATGATACATGTGATGATGGAGAAATCATACTCATTGATGCAGGATGTGAATACAAAGGATATGCTTCTGACATCACTAGATCGTGGCCTGTTAATGGTAAATTCACAGAAGCTCAAGCAGAAATCTATCAGATTGTATTGGATGCACAACTTTCAGCAATAGACCAGTGCCGTGTAGGCAATGCCTATGATGCTCCTCATCAGGCTGCAAGAAAAGCATTAGCAGAGGGTCTTATCAGAATTGGAGTGATTAAACAGAATTTGGAAGAAGCACTAGGCCCAGATGGAGAATTGAGTAAATGGTATATGCACAATACAGGCCACTGGTTAGGAATGGATGTCCATGATGTGGGAGTATATCGCCCTGGTGAAGATCCAAGAGTTTTCGAAGAGGGTATGGTGATCACCGTTGAACCGGGATTATATTTCGGAGCTTGGAGACCAGATGTAGAATGTCCTGAAAAATATGCAAATATAGGAATCAGAATCGAAGATGATGTTCTAATTACTAATGATGGTCCAGACGTATTATCTGGCGATTGCCCAAAAACAATCGCTAATATCGAAGCAATCGTTGGAACTGTTTGAGTGAGAACTATGTCTTGGAGTCAAATCCTCGAGTCACACATGAGCACGGGTGAGAGACTCAGTGTTGATGATGCTATCATATTGTACCGGGATGCTCCACTCCACGCTTTACGTCGCTCTGCTAATCAGCGGCGAATTGAAATGAATGGCAATAGAGAGGTCACATATCTTATTGATAGGAATATCAATTACACAAATGTGTGTACAATAAATTGTCAATTTTGTTCATTTTACCGCCCACCTGGTCATGAAGAAACTTACACCCAAACGATTGAAGAAATAAGTGAACGTGTTAGACAACTTGAAGCCATCGAAGGTTCAAGAATTCTCATGCAAGGTGGAGTGAACCCAGATCTTGGAATTGATTACTACACCAACTTACTAAAATCACTTCGAACACGTCATCCCTCAATTGATTTGGACTGTTTTTCTCCTATTGAAATTGAAGGGATCGCAGATGTTACAAACACTTCTACACTTGAAGTTCTCACACATCTCAGAGAAGCGGGAATGCATGGCTTACCCGGTGGTGGTGCTGAAATGCTCGTTGAAGATGTTCGAAATGATGTTTCTCCAAAGAAAGGTTCCCCTGATAATTGGTTGAGGGTTATGAAAGAAGCACAATCCTTGGGATTGATTACTAGCGCTACCAATGTATTTGGTTTTGGAGAAAGTATAGAAAACCGCATCGAACATATGCATAGAATTAGAGAATTACAAGATTACAGTGTTGAAAATTATTCTAACGGGTTTACATCATTCATATCATGGCCCGTTCAATTAGAAAACAATAGTTACGGAAGAAGAAATCGTGGTAGAAATAAGTACGAATTAGGAGCAGGGCCAACAGAATATTTGCGCCATGTTGCAATTTCACGCTTATTCTTTGACAATGTTCAGCATATACAGGCATCTTGGCCCACAATGGGGCTGTCGATTGCCCAAATGGCATTACTTGGTGGAGCTGATGATGCGGGTTCTACGATGATGGAGGAAAATGTCGTATCTGCTTCTGGTACTAGTAAAATCGAAGCTAGTGAGATGGAATTACAAGATGCAATTATTCGTGCAGGTTTCACTCCT
>CAXGTB010000109.1:0-4818 GCA_964012565.1 uncultured euryarchaeote
GTCTGTTACATTACCAGATACAGACACTAACCCTGCACTCATTTCGAAGTCACGACTCTCATGAGTATCGTTAACAACGTAGAAACTACTGTTGTTGTTAGAATATGTTACTGATGCGAATCCACCCTTTTCAGCTACTACTGTGTAGTTATCTCTGATTGGTGCGAATAGTTTCCAAACTCCTTCAGAATCTGTTGCTAAAGTCTCATCAAATCCACTTGCAGAAGTGATTGAGACACTTACATTTTCAATTCCTTCACCAGAGGAAGGCAAGTCGTCTTCATTCAAGTCCCAGAATATCTTACCACCGATTAGAACTGACTTGTCAACAGTAACAACGCCTAAGTTCCACTCATTGTTGGTTATATTACCTAGAGAATTGTAAACTCCTTCTTCTAGTTTCCATGTTTCTAGAGTTTCTGTCCTGTTTAGCATTAGTGTCCAGTTTCCTGGCATCAGCACTTCGCTGATATTACCAGCGTTATCGGAAGGACCTAGGCTTACATTGCCTAAACCATCAAGGCTTACAGCAGCAACTCTTGTAGCAGTAATATTGACATCAGTCAAAATTTCCTTTAGTTGCATTGTAACATTCATTGCAGTTTGAGTCTGCCACATGATGTCGGTTTGAGCGCCATCTACAACAAGAACTCCACGATATAATTCTGTGACGTTACTATCCTCACCAGTGAATGGTGCGACTTCAACAAACCATTCTCCACTTGGGATATATTCTGCGAATGTTCCATTGGCATCTGTGATTAGCGGATAAAAGTCATCTCCTGCTTCATTACGCAACCATACAGTCGAGTTCTCTAATGGAGACACTTGATCTTCCATAACAATCGTTCCACTGACTAGGTATTCAGGTGCGATTACAATCTCAATTGGCTCATCGATTGCTTCAAGTCCAACATTGATTGTTGGAAGTCCACTAGAGTATTTGCGGTAATCGCTAGCATTCTCATCACTTGGGTCGTCTTCAGCCATTCCAATGATGTAAGTTCCAACGGATAGGCTTACTGTCAGTTCGCCTGTTACAGCATCATACATATCTTCAGTAACATTAACATCGATTCCGTAATCATTCACAGATGTGATGTTGAATGTTGGAGATATTGCAGTTCCATTTTCCCACACAGCATCGTCGTTTACATCCAAGAATAGTCTAAAGGTGACTGAAACATTATCCGGATTTGCTACTAGGTCGACACGAACGCTTTCGTTATCAGAGGTAATCTCTACAGGATCTACCTTCATATCAGAATTAGAGACAGTTAGTGTCCAATCTCCTCCAGTGAGATACATAAGGAAATTTCCAGCACTGTCGATTTCATCTCTCCATTCGAGACCGTCAGAATCTGTTGCGATAACTTCAGTTCCAACAGAACCAATAATAGCATTACTCCATGCTATGCCTGAGCCGTTTAGAGGAGAGTCTCTCAACCAAACTGAACCTTCTAACATATTAGTAGATACAAGATAAATGTCCTTATCGACAACCAGTGCTGCATCAGAAATCAACATACCTCCAGCCTGAATTAGGTTATCTGAAACATCACCAAAACTCTTTGCCGTGACATGGAATTCTACTCCTGCAGGCATACGGAATGAGTAAGAAGCATTGTCGTCAGTTCTTGATTCCATAATTATGTTTCCAGACCTTGCCGTTACAGTTACTGAATTGGTAGCAGGCTCCATGTCTTGTTCATTCATTCCTGCTTGAACGAAAACAGTACCGTTAACCCAAACACTCACTGCATAAGTTAGATTCAATTCTACATCCTCTTCGGTAACTTCAACTTCATGCCACAGGACGTAATCTTCGTCTGTTTCATCAGAGATAATCCATTCTCCCATTAAAATTTCGACGTGTACAACACCGTTTTCGTCAGATGTTGCTGTTACCACGGCTGGGTTTAGGTCAGTGCTTTCTGTGTTGGTGAATGTCAAAGTTTTATTTGACAGATCCATGCCAGAGTTACCTGCATCAAGATTGATAATTACATCACGCATTGTAGGCACTGATACATCAAGAGATACATTTGAGGAGTCATATCCAACTGTAAAGTTGTACTCAACCTCGTACCATCCATCTTGATCGATATCAACTCTCCACTGATAATCACCAGTAGCAAGTGGACCATAGCTCATGTTACCTTCTTCATCGGTTAGGATGGAAATTGCTTCTGCATCTTCTGCGAGGTCAAAGTCAACTAATTCGATTGTGGTGTTAGGAAGAGGTGTTGGCTCTCCATCTGTGAAGTAATCTGCATATAGCTTATCTTCAAAGATAGAACCTGGCATTTTCATTTCCAAATTCGATGAAGGTTCAATTGTTACTTCAACTGGGTCCGGAAGTTGAACTTCTCGACCACTCTCCATTACAGCAATCATGCTGTATGTTCCAGGCATCAAGCCTGTCTTGTAGAAAGAACCGGGAGCTACCATTGGACCAGAGAATGTACCCTCTCCAATGAATAATCCGGTTCCGTTAGCAACTCCAATACCCTCGAACACTCCGGTTCCCTCAAATGTCTCTCCATCCAAGAACTTGACTACGGTCACTGCGCCGTCTGCAGTCATTCTACCGTTTGCATCAATGACTCCCTCAAAGAGATAAGTATCTGCATCTTCAGTGAGACACGCTATGTGAGTTGAGTTAACTTCCTCGCCATCAATAGTTTCAACGAAAGTAGGTAGAGAAACTACAGTTTCATTACCCACGACTTCTGATTCACAATCAGGTGCTACATAATCAATCCAAATTGCTTCAATTGTTCCTGCACCATCAAATGTAGCATTAGCAGTATAGGATCTTCCATCCATCACTGTTCGAGTGTAATTTCCAGTGAATCCGTGTACAATTCCTGAGTTTCCTTGAGTATCGAATGTTCCTTCAGTAGTAAATTCCACTTCACCAGTTCCCTGTATGATTCGAGAATCTCCTGCATCGGTAGTAAATGACCCGCTTGTGGTTGAAACCGTGTAATTGCTAGTCATTCCCCAAACATTTCTTAGAATAAAGTCCATTCCATTAAGAGCGTCACCTTCGAAAGATTCGTGTCCAGTCCATGTTACTGTACCAGAGACACCGCTTGAATCAACAGAAATATCGAAGTTACCATCAAAGTCTGCTTCACGATCTGCTTGAGCACCAGTGATGTTCTGTGCAACTTCACCCATCCATGTCATGTTAGCTACTTTACCAAGGAGTGCTGTGATTAGGTTGGTTTGTCTGTCATCGTTTACGTCGTTTGTCAGATCTCCTAGACCTGCAGCATACTCTCCAGTTTGGATCGTATCCTTCGCTACACTATCATCAAACTCACCTGCGTAAGCAGAGACTCTAATCTTTCCAGCAGGTACTGTGTAAGACCATTCTCCATTCTCATCAGCATCTGTGTATCCGATTGGAATCCAATAAGTATCTTCGTCCATATCGGTTGAGTCTTCTCCAGAGAACGCATCTCTTTCGATTAGAATTCTAACGTTTGGTAGAGGTTGGCCATCATCTGACATTGCTACTTGTCCCCCAACTTCAACACCAGGATAGTATTTCAAAATCTTAACAGCGGTATTTGCTGAACCAAGTGGATCAATGGTTGTGTTATCTGAATTATACCAATTTGCAATAACAAAATGATTCATCATTGCGCCCGGCAGCGGAACTGCATTGGTCATTATTGAGTTTGGAGTACCTGATTGTCCGAAGTGTTGCCCCGGTTGTTCAGTTGTAGCAAATCCTAGAGATGATGCCCCATAACCGACATAGGTTCTAGCAAGCATTGTCTCGAAAAATGCTGGTGTGTGATCGATTCTGATATCTACAAGACTCAAAGGATCAAATGTTGCACCAGATTGTTGATTCAGGACGTCCTTTTTCATTTCCTCATCGAATTCTTCACGGGTCATTTCATCATTGAATTGACCACGCTTTGTCATGTAGACTTCATTCATGAAAGTATCAAAGTCTTGCCCAGACAGGATCGCAGGAGCACCAAAAATACCAGTTGGGCTACCACCGCTGTAATCAGAACTGTACAGTCCTGCACGAGGGTAAAGTCTGTTGTCTATAGCGAAATACCTGATCTCATGATCACGAGTGATTGTTTCACCAGGTGCACCATTGTAGTCTTGCACTGTGTAAATATCATTGTTTGACAAGTCAACATAGAGCGAGTGTAGGTCTTCACTATCAAGAGCTGAAGTTAGCATTTGAGTAACCAATGCGATTCCTGCATTCCTTTGATGAATTCCCGTACTTACTGAATCATATTCCTCTATAAGGTCAGATGTGTACCAATAATCACCGAATATGTAGTGAGTGGTATTATCTTGAGTGTCAGAAAGTGCGCGTACGTTACTACCGAATACCGCTTGAGCATCAGCATAGTTTGCGAATGCGTAGTCACCTTCACACTCATCATCGGTTGGACAAGGGATTGGTTCTCCATTTTCGTAAACCATGTAATATGTATTCAAATCCTTACCAAATACACCATCTTCGATCAAGCGACCTTCAGCCATAACGACATCATTGTTTACTTCAATCACCTTGAACGAGCGGTCAACTACACCATCTGCGTCCATCTTTGTCTCGATTGTAACGAACTCTGATTTTTGTTCATCAGTAAGATGGTTTGACAAAGAACTCAAGAAAGAGTTTGTGTGCATTCTCTCCCCAGTTCTTGCTTCGTTGTAAGAAAGGTCTGCTTCAGATAGCCTCGATATGAACATTGCAACCAAATCATCTTGGTTTCTAGCAAGTAACATGTTTCCTGTCACAGGAATACCTGACTGGAAGTTGTCAGATAC
>CAXGTB010000110.1:0-4808 GCA_964012565.1 uncultured euryarchaeote
CGTGGTCCATTCTGTGAACCAAGATACAGATTGACTGTTCCTGATTTAGGCGCTGCAGGTTGCATTAGCATGAAATCGTCATAACCATCTTCATTGACGTCACCTGCCGGAGATATCGTGTAACCAAGCAATGCATTAGCATCTGGTCCCTTCAATGTCCAATTAGCAACTGGTCCATTTTCGGAACCCACCCACATGTGAACCTTTCCTGCTTGATATGGATTGGTGGATGCAAATAACTCGCTGATGATTAGATCATCATATCCATCGGCATGAATATCTCCTACAAACGCCATTTCGAATCCATACAACTTACCCTGTTGAGGTACAGAGTGAATCAAGACAGGAGTTGTGTTCATTCCTGTCGCATTACCCATGAAAAACTCAACAGATGAGTATCCCATAGGACTATTCTCAGTCCCTGTATTTGATACTACCATGTCGAGATATCCGTCTCCATTGATGTCTCCACCGGCTGCTATTTGTCTACCGAACATTGTACCAGAATCTGTCTGAGTTATATTTGCGTGGAATATCATCGAAATGGAATGGCCTTTGAGAATCATTACTAGCCCATTCTTGGATAATGTTGGTTGATCAACATTTTCTTCAATCATTTTGTCTGCTACAACTGCAAGATCATCGCAACCATCCGATTCCACATCTCCTAAGGAAGTCATTGACCATCCTAAACTGTCATTTGTGGTTCCGTTCATTTCCCACCAAGGATCTGTTAAAACTCCATTTGCAGAGCCTAATCGGATTGAGATATATCCGCTGCTATTGTTTGCCATCCCTGGTTCGCTTGAAGCCAAGTCATCATATCCATCACAATTGAAATCTCCAATCGCAATTCCTGTGCCAAGGTTCGAATCACTAAATGAGCCGACCAACATCCTATCTGCCGTGCTAGCGGGTCCATCTGGAGAACCATAGTGGATAGAAATTGTACCATTGCCCTCGGGGTCTGTGTAGACCAAATCATCCATACCATCTGCGTTCAAATCGCCGCTCAGAAGTTCCCCCTCAATCGAATCATCATCATAAGTAATCACATTACTAGGAGTCGGATTTATTCTTCCTGTGTCTTTTCCAGCCAGACTGCGTAGTAAAGCAACGTCGTGGAATTCTTGCAATCCCCCGCTATTGTTGACAATCTCAGACCTAGAATATGCGATTTGTTCGATATTGTTTGAATCTAAATCCATTCCAATAGCGTCTGTTACTGAATTACTTCTAACAAGTACTTGCCTAAACTCTGAAGTTTCATTGAACTTCAGAAGACGGACTTCACCTTCAACATCAGCACTCGAGATGGTATTGACAGTGTACACAACATGGACCATGTTTTGTGAATCTATTTTGACCTCAATATCATTTCCAATCGGGCCTTCGTCTAGTAAAGATTGATTCCAAAATGCCTTGTTAAAATACAAATGGCGCAGGCCATTATTCATGCTATCTCGGAAGAATATGTGAGTTCTAGATTCTGAATCAAATTCGAGATTCAAACCTGATGAACCACCATCATAAATTTCCTCTGCTATTGTCCTGATATGCCACGTTCTTCCAAGGTAAACCGCATTCTCTTCAGCTAGTCTTGCTAACCTAATGTGCGCCCCTGTATCCTCATTTGTGCCATCCCAAATATCGTACACAACCTGAATTCTGTTTTCGTTCGTCACACCGATTGCGCAACCTTCGGTATATTCGTTTGACAAGCTTTCAACAAGCAAGGTTTCAAGCGTACCGTTGAGATGAATAGTGTGAAAGTTGACCTGTGAGGATGATGTAGAACAAGCATATGCGATCCCAATTTCCGTTACGACCATATCAATGGAGTCAAGTCCGGTTAGATTCTGAACTTCATGTGACCAATAATCCAATATTGATTCTCCACGAACTGTCCAATTCTTGTCATCAACATTGATTACATCTCCTTCGAGATCATGACCAGACCCTGTTGAGAAGCCCACTTCAGTGGCTTCCGAGGTTTGTTTGGATTGCAATTCCTCAGGTGGAAATTGGAACAAAGGTGATGAAATTTGTAATAAGAAAATGGCGATTATTGCAAGCGGCAGACCCTTACTTCGCCATGACATATCCCCTCTCACATACACCACCCTACATTACTATTCCCAAAGTTTGAGCACACGGCCCCCATAGGGGGCCGAGTTATTCTCCTGAAGCGAACCGCTTGAATCTATGTATCTAATCGCCTATCCATGGCAGGGATGACTCTAGTGGTTGCCAACGGCGAATGGCCTGAAAAAGAATTGATGGAAATACTTCTACAAAATTCTGAATTCATAATCGCTCTTGATGGAGCAGCCGACAAATTTGATTCCTGGGACACTGTTGTCGGCGACATGGATTCAATATCTAATCCAAGCAAATTTGAACCCGATGAAAACCAAGAAAACTCTGACTTATCTAAGGCCTTAATCAAGTATGATGTTGATGCTGTTGTGGGCATCGATGGAGGAAGATTAGATCATCGTCTTGCTGCCTTCACATCTTTGTTTGAAGCAAAGTCTGATGCAATTCTATATTTTGATGAATGGAGAGCATGTAGAGTCGGATTATCTGGCATTGAAATCGAATTAAAACCAGGTACTATTTGCTCATTGATGGCCTTCGGAAAAGTGGAACATGTTTCTTTGGAAGGAACTGAATTTAATCTAAATAAACAAGATTTATTCACTGGTACACAAGGAGTTGGAAACAAGGTTGTTTCTAAAGAAATTTCAATCTCCCACGAAGGAGGAGATTTACTATTCATTTGGGAGGCAAATGAGCTCTAATAAATCTAGAATATTCTTCTTTACCATCCCACTTTCTAGCACGCTCATCGACTCTTGAGGCTTCGACCGTGGATTCTAATCCTCCCCAATCTTCAATCAATTTGAGTTTCCAAGCTGCCTTTGCAGAATGACCAGGAAGCAATGTTCTCCACATTCTGGGGATTCTTCCTGGAGTAATCAGATTGACTTGGTCAACAATCGCTGTTGTACAAGTTTTCCCAAGAGTATGATACCATTCCGGTGTCTCATTTAGGGAATTCAATCGATCACACAATGCATTAAACAGAGCTTTGTCTTTACCAGGAGGTGTTTGAACTCTGAACAAGTGCACCTTGTGTTTGCGAGCATTAGTGCGAAGGTGCAATGCATCCTTTTCTGTAGCAACTAGAAGATATAGCTCATAAGCACGCCAAAGCCCATTCCATGGATGATATCTCTCTCCTACCTCTCGCCTTGTCTCAAAGGAGAATGTGATAAATTGACCATCTCCGAATTCGAATGTTAAC
This sequence comes from uncultured euryarchaeote, assembly GCA_964012565.1. Lineage (GTDB taxonomy): Archaea > Thermoplasmatota > Poseidoniia > Poseidoniales > Poseidoniaceae > MGIIa-K1. The sequence goes on from CAXGTB010000110.1 coordinate 3,311, forward strand.
ATGGTATGTGCAAGGCCTTTGATTTTGTGAAAGTGATCTATTACGAACCAAACATCCACGATATCGTCGATATCGACTTTCGTGTTAATCCATTTTGAATTGTGATCTCTCTTGTTTTCCCAGGTGAAATCTCTAACATTTTTCAGAGTAACTTTTGTTCCTTTATACGACGCAGTTCCATGTTTTTCACAATCTGCAACCCACTCTCTATCCAAGCCTGGTTCGAGAGCTTTCAAACGAACATATCTCTTCCACATCGCATTTACAAACATTGCAATTAATGCAGAACCGCTGAGTATCATCACCCAGAAGGCTATGGTTTGGAGCAGATTACCACCTCTTCCACATCATGGAGCTTTTATCCCACCAATCTACTTCTCCATTCTCGTGTTTTCTCCAAAGCATACCATTGTCATCTAGATGAGTAGGCAGACCTTCTGCATCAGGCTCCCCCATTTCATTGAGCATGCCACCGAAGAGTTCGTCATCCTCAGGACTCTTCATCATCAGAACAAATACAGCAATTCCTAGAACTAGCGAAAGTAGAGCGATGCCCCAGAGTCCAACGTTTGATGTCTCCGTATCTTGGCCTTTAGAGAGCGCAGGTGCATCTTCTTCATCATTTGATGAATCTGGAGAAGGTAGTCGGATTAACATCTCTCCACCAGTGGTGCTTATCTCTTCATCATTAGTCACCGTTAACAAAATCTTGTAAACTCCTGATTCCCACTTAGAACAGTCTAATACACTTGAATTTGCGATTAAACCAATCGAAGGAGTTACTCTCCAATCCTTAGTGTAGGCTTCATGATTTTCTCCTTGTGCTGCTACATGAGAGATTGTACAAGGAGTGCCTGCTATTTCGTCACTTCCGCTAATTTCTATGGTAAAGTGAGGAGGAGGCTTGTTGACTATGACTAGTTCCAATGTATCACTGGTAGTTTGTCCTAGGCCATTTTGGTATGTTTCTGAGACCACATATGTCCCCGCTGGCCAATTGCTACAGTCCAATACTTGATCTGTATCTAATACTTTGAATGGCGTACCAGTTATCGAACGTGTACCTTCGTAATTCCATCTTGGCCCTGTTTCATCAATGAAATTTCTTGTAATTTCACAAGCATCTCCAGTTTGCATTATTTCGGAGCCTGATTGTACCAAATCTACAGAAGGTGTTGCCAATGCTGGACTCAAATCAAATGTTCCAATATTTATTGTCTCGAGGAGCCTGCCGTCTGCATCGCTTATCTCTAGAATTAGCCTATGCTCACCAGTGGCCCATGAATCATAGGTGAGTGAAGCATTCTCTTGACCTTCAAAGGCCATTAATACCTCTTCGTATACAGTAAATCCTGAATGCTCACCAATGAGTGTTAACGTCAAATCGACGCGATTTGTTGCGTTGATTACTACTACTACACGGATTGCATCCGTAACTGAATCCTGATTGCTGTCTAGGCTATCATTTCTAATTGCAACTAAATCTAATCCTGCCTCA
>CAXGTB010000111.1:0-4789 GCA_964012565.1 uncultured euryarchaeote
ATAATGTTGTTGCGCAAGGGGTGGGGCCCTTTCGGACCCCTACCCCTTGGCGGCGACAGATTAGCGCTTGAAAAAGCGGCTAATCTGATAGTCACAATTCTTCACGAAGAAGAGTGATTCATTCCTCAGATGAGGAAGCTTTGGTGTCCATGGTTGCTGCATACCAGACCATCATACCGAATGCAGTCTTGTTGACTACGTCGGCGATGTTGTACAGTATGTTCAGGCGGTCAATTCCGGTGTCACCAGCATCTTGTCCTAAGATCCAGCCCAATGGGTAAATTGCCCATCCGACGGTTAGGATAATTGCCATTGCCTTGAAGGCAAATTGTGTACCTTCGCTAGCTTCGCTGACCTTTTCCTTTGCATCTCCAGCCCATAGTTCGTAGATGATGTAAGCCCATGCTAGACATCCGACGATGAACAATGGCCACTCCATGCCGTCTACTGCATCGATGTCTGCTTCAGACAAGAATCCAGCAACTAGCATGACAATGGACGCTCCGAAGAGTCTCCAGAACAGTGCAGCAGATGCTACACCGATAGCTGCTAGGATTAAGTAGAACTCAGATACCTGTAGTGGCACTGTGATCAACCAATCTATGTAACGCATGACTAGTGGAGATTCTCCAGTTGCGACCCAGTGCTCGCGCATGTACGTGTAGTGGTACCAGGCGATACCGGTTACTAGCGCTGCTACGGTCATGGATGTCTTCCACTTCGTTGCTACATTGTTTCTTTCTAAGATGAAGAACACAGTAGATGCCAGCATCATAGCAGTTGCAATCCAGAAGGATACACCGACCATGTCGGTTTCCTTTAGCATTCCAGAGCTATGTGAGCTAGCAGCTACGCTACTAAGTGTTAGTAGAGATAGTGCTCCCACCAGTGTTAGGCTTGATGTTCTAGTTAGTCTTAATCTATTCATCGACCGGATGTCATAGCATGTGTATATAATAGACTGTATTTTTTCTTGAGAGTAAAATTTCAGACACTTTTTCCGGTCTGAACCGCCCACATTCGGGCATACGTACCGCTTTTAGAAACGAGTTCTTCGTGTGTTCCATCTTCAATTATTCTTCCATTTTCTAACACAATAACTCTCTCGGCCTTCCTGATTGTTGATAACCGGTGAGCAATGATTATTGCAGTTCTATTTACTGAGATTGTGCTGATTGATCGTTGTAGTGCGGCTTCAGTTTCATTGTCAACTGCAGAGGTTGCTTCATCCAGTATTAGTACCGGGGCATCTTTCAGAACCGCTCTCGCAATTGCTAGACGTTGCCTTTGACCTCCAGATAAACGGTGCCCGCCTTCGCCCACTAGTGTCCCCCACCTGTCAGGTAAGTCTTCGATGAAGTCAGATGCTTCCGCTACTAAGCCAGCAGATTTTACTTCCTCATCGGTGGCCTCTGGGTTTCCGTATCGGATATTTTCCATGATAGTCGTTGGAAATAGCGTGATATGCTGATCTACTAATGACATGGATGAACGTAGTTGTTCTAAGTCCCAATCCGGAATTGGTTTTCCAGCCCATTCTATACTGCCTTCATTTGGCTCTGCGAACCTCAATAGGAGCCGAATCAGTGTTGTTTTACCGGAACCTGTAGCCCCAACTATGCCGGTAGTTTCGCCGGACCTGATTGTGAGATCTAGATTTTCGAATACATTTTCTCTACCAGAATAGGCGAAACTAATCGACTTCAATTCAATATCTGATTCAGATATCAGTTCTGAGTTTGGCATGTAATCTCCTTGGATGATTTCAGTTGGTGAAGAAAGCACGTCAAGCACCCTTGTTGATGAAGCCATAGCTCTTTGATAGAGATCAAACGTTTCTCCCAAGCGGGTTAGAGGCCATAGTAATCTCTGGGTCATAAACACAAGAACAGAGTAAGCGCCAATCGCTAGAACTCCTTCTAGAGTTAACCATCCTCCAAGCAATAATGTCGCAGTGAAACCACAAAGGATAGCCATCCTAATCATCGGGACGAAGGCCACAGAAAGGCGAATGGCTTTTTTGTTTGCATTTCTGTATTCATTGCTCAGATCTTCTACGCGCTTCAATTCTCTTTCTTCCGCTGTGAATGACTGAATTGTAGACATCCCCGAAAGGTCATTTTCAAGTAGTGCATTTAGCCGACCTGCAGTGTTACGAACCTCTGCATATCTAGGCTCTAAACTTCTCTGATAGAGGAAAGAGCCCCAAATGATAACGGGGATAGGAAGGACTGCAAATAGCGCAACTTTCCACGAGATTGCAAGAAATACAGCACCTACTACAATCACAGTTGTAGTTACCTGCAACAGGTCATTAGCGCCCTTATCCAAGAACCGTTCTAGCTGATTGATGTCATCATTGAGTATCGCCAAAATATCTCCTTTTTGTCTCTCATCAAACCAACCCATGCCTTGTTTTTGTACATGGCTGAAAGTTTCGAGCCTCAATTCATGCTGAACAGTTTGCGCAAGGTTTCTCCATAAAATTCCATAGAAGTATTCGAATAATGATTCAAGGCCCCATATGATGAAAGTTAACACCGAAAGCAGAATTAATTGATGCCATGCATTCTCTACCCCGAATCCAGCTAGAAATGATTCTTCTCTTTGTACAACAACATCAACAGCTAGGCCGATTAACAGCGGTGGAGCAAGATCCCAAATCTTGTTCAGGACTGAACAAAAGGTCGCAAGACGAATGGTACCCTTGTGGGGAGACATGTAACGCAACAGTCTCCTGAACGGCCCGCCCTCACTCATGTGCATGCTAGGCGCCCACACTATGAGAATGCTCGTCTCATTTTACCGACATAAAGTGCAGATAATCCTAATTGATTAGCGCACTGCCCTAGTAGCATGGAGTGGACTCGTAGCGGGGAAGACCTGTTTGTTAGGATTGATTCAGGCGAAGAAATTCATGCCACACTACAGGCACTGGCGGATGAAGTTGGGTTTGACGCTGCAGCGATTACTAGCGGAATAGGAAGGACCAGGGATACTCTGTACGGCTACATGAACGAGGACGGAGTTTACATTCGCAGAAATTTAGATTCTCCATCAGAATTGGTTAGCCTATCGGGAAATATTGCAAGAACTCAAGATGGAAAAGCATTCACTCACATCCATTGTTGTTGGTCAGATGATGACAATAATGTTCACGCTGGACATATGTTTCAATCGGTAGTTCATGTTGTTGGAGAAATTCATGTTCGTATTATGTCACAAGCCATAATGACTCGTTGCCCACTTCCTGATGTGGAACTACTAGGATTGCAATTTTCGTGACATTGATAGGCGTTGGCGTTGGTGATTAGGTATGGCCGGAGAAGAGCGAATCAAGTATCTGGCCGATGCTGTCCGTTACCATAGAGAACTATACTACAATCACGCAGCACCAGAAATTTCAGATGCGGAGTTTGACGCTCTGTGGGACGAATTAAAATCGCTTGATCCTGAGAATCAGGTCCTTCATCAGGTGGGTCCCGAACCACTCCCAGGAACTGTGAAAGTTGAGCACTTATTCCCTATGCGGTCACTAGACAAAGGGACTACTGATGAGGATATTATTCACTTCGTAACACAATCTACATTTGGCGGAAAAAGATATCTTGCTCAGCCCAAATTGGATGGTTCTGCTTTGTCCTTAGAATACGTAGCGGGGAATCTTCATCGGGCAGCAACAAGGGGTAGCGGTGAGAGAGGAGAAGATGTCACTCTCAATGCAAAATTAGTGGCTAATGTTCCCTCTCGTCTTAGTCAGGCAATAGATTGTCATGTACGAGGAGAAGTCGTCATGCCACTATCCGTATTTGAGGAGAAATACAAGGATGTCTCCCCCAATCCTCGAAATTTATGCTCTGGAGCATTAAGACAAAAACACGGTGATGGAAAGGCAGATGCCTCCGACTTAGTATTTTGGGCATATGATGTAAAATTCCCAAATCAAGCACCCAATGCAGTTGATGATAGCGAATTGCTTTCTTGGTTACAAGGAGTTGGAATAGAACCTGCAACTTGGGAGGTCTTCGAATCAGAAACGCCGCAAAAGGAAATGATTACTCATACAGAAAAATGGAGTAAATTACGACCAGATTATGCATTCGAGATAGATGGAATCGTTTTCAAACTCGATAATCTAGAACAAAGAGAGAATCTGGGAATGACAGCCCACCATCCTCGCTGGGCCCTTGCTTGGAAATTTCCCTCCCAAGAAGCAACTTCTGTTTTACTTGACGTGGATTGGCAAACCGGTCGAACTGGTGCAGTGACTCCTGTGGCTAGAATCGCCCCTCAAATGGTTGGAGGCGTGACAGTAGAAAACGTCACGTTACACAATGTCGGCGAGGTGGACCGACTTGGAATCAAAATTGGCGACAAGGTAAAAATTACTAGAAGGGGAGACGTGATTCCAAAAATAATCGAAAATTTAGGAAAAGCGTCTGCAGCAGATCTGGAAAACAGATTTCATGCTGACGGAACTCCTTTCTCTGGATCGCTAACTCATGAGGAAATACCTGTTCCAAAGCAATGTCCTGCCTGCAGTAGAGATTTGGAAATGGAAGGTGCATTTTTGAGATGTATTGCGCTAGAATGCGACGCTAGAACCGCAAGAGCGTTGACCTACTGGTGCCGAACTTTAGAGATGGACGGAATCGGAGAGAAGTTGATTGAGGCTTTACTTGATAGCGGCCTTGTTTCGACCATTGCTGATTTGTATAGTCTGACTCATAGTCAGATCACTAGTTTAGAAAGGATGGGTGACAAAAGCGCTTACAATGTCTTAGACGAG
>CAXGTB010000112.1:0-4760 GCA_964012565.1 uncultured euryarchaeote
TCGGATTGTTTGAAGTTCACCTCTTCGCCTAGAATTTTGCTTTTCGCTTGAAACTCTTAGTTCGGTTCTTCCACCACAAACTTCTCCTGGTTTCCCCTCGCCAAAATCATCCAATTTTCTATGATGGCATGTAATCATCGGAGATTTTTTCCCACACACAGTACAGAATCTAACGCCCATTTGAACGCGGAGATCTTGTTGTTCGGCCGAATTTGCGATTAGCCTTTGATTGCCTCCTGTTCCATCAATCGGAAACAGCGAATGCACCGTTGGTTTTTCTCTAGGAGCACTCTTTTCCGGTCGCCCCATCCTACAACCGATTCTAACTGGAGCAGAGTGTTCCCACCGAAGCCGAGAGATCGTACGCACTTGAGTTAGGATGCCATCGACATAATGGTCGTCTTCCAAGACTTGTGCGTTCAGGTATTTGTCTGGATTTTTTGGCCCAGGGTCTGGTAATTTGTTTGCGGCCTCTCTTCCAATCTTATCGGTTTCAGCAATACCCAGGCCTCTCTGTCTGGCATTGGTTTCAGCAGCAATTCTTACTGTGGATCGCTCTCTTTCCAATGCGTCCTTTCGTGTTTTTTCTTCTTCCAATGTAATTGCAGCAGACCGCAATTCAGTAATTCTGCTGTCAAAAACAGATATCGAGTCTTCTATTTTCATCGGCGCTTTGCCTTTCACAGAAAATCCTAGGCCGTCTAACATCGCCTCCCATCCTTCGGTTATCACCAAGTCATCTCCGTCATGATGGTGAGCTAAGCCTAGCATCAGTGCACTGCCTTTGACTAAGCCGTGAATTCTGATTACCCAACTGGATGGCACCGAATCGGTGAAGATACCACTTTCTACAGGAATATTGGGGCCGGGAATATTGGGATAATCTATAGCCTCTTCTTGCTCAGGCCTTAAATCATCCATTTCACCGGGTTTCCATCCTTTCACGCCATCGATAAAACGAAGATTTCCATCTCTAACCGTGGCAGTTTCAATCGCTTTGAGTAGTGCTGGAACCCATTCAATCGGCAAGTCCAACCACCAGGGATTATTCGAACCAACTAGCGAAGTTGAGAATCGGACTGCAATCTCTTTAGACGCATCCCAAGAAGGAGTTAGAGAGATCAGAGTATCTCTCCACTTTCGTCGAACATGGAATCTTTCATCAAAATCTGTTTTTTGATTAATAGGCATACCAGGTACTCCTTCTGGCATTTCATTACTCATCTTACCAATAATTCTACAGAATTCTTCAACGGCCTGTTCACTATCTAATGCATCGATTAAATCGGCCGCCCACCAATCATGTGAGTAAGCTGCTGGAACTAGATTTTTGTTGTTCTCCATGAATTCGCCGTACCCAAGAACCAATTCTCCATTATCCCAAATCGATGACATATTCGATCTATCTTTTTGGAAAGATTCAACATCGTTGTATTGCTTGAATTCCCCGCTTTTCAAAATAGCCCAAGGACCTTCGGCGATATCACATGGAGTGATTGCACACGCTTTTCCAGGCCTTTCGATTTTCATTTGTGTTCCAACCGTAATGAAATCATCCATCGCCGCCATCGATGCTGCATTGCAAGAACCAGCAGCAAGCCCAGACGGTCTTGCTCGTCCATATCTAAGTCGGAATCCGCCAGCCTCTAGAGGTGCTCCAAAGACAGGCCTGCCGGCGATTATATCTTTCATAAATTTGGAAATCGCGGGGACTCTCCTGGAGGTGAACCCATTTCCTTCACTTTCCTTGGATTTGTCTTTGTTTTTGTTTGCAAAAACGGAAATAAAATCCCAACCAGGTACCTTCAGTCTTTCAGTATGTCTCTGAATCTTTGGTGCTTTCAAACACAAACCTTCTCCAATAACGAGTAATACACCACCGCGAATTCTAGCTTCGTCAATATTTCTTACACGCCCATAACCAGCACATTCGATATCTTCTGTAGATTCGCCATTAACCATTACTGGACAAGCTCTGACTATGGTATCAACTTCCTCGGGAGGTGGCCTGTATTGCAGGTTACCACGATACAATCCAAACTCTTCTTTCACCCTCTCGACCTCTCCGTCGGTTGGTTTGTAGGCATCAACATTCAATTCTCTTCGAATCATATCTCCAATTAGGACAGCAAGGGCCTGGGCTGTACCGCCTGCAGCGCGAATTGGTCCAGCAAAATGGATTGATAGGAATTGAGAACCATCTACATTGGGTAGAAGACGAACCTCGCTTATTCCTTCGAGAGGGGCCACCAATACTGCCTCTGTGAGGATAGCTAAGCCGACTCTAAGGCCAACATCAATGCTCTTTTGTAGGTCGTAACCGTTTTCTCTGAATCTTTTAGCAACTATTGTAGCCATTTTTATTGAGGTTGTTTCACGATCATATTCAGCCAGCAATGTTCGAATATCATCTGCGACCTCAGCTCCTTCAAGGTGCTCGACAAGCAACTTTTCTGTTCGACTTGCGAGGTCGGAAGCCCTAGGGATTTCAACTTCCAGCGAGTGATCCAGCCCCTTAGATCTAGCAACTTCAGCAATTTTGTAAGCCTCATCGGTTCGTTGGTCAAGCCACTCTTCATAGGATTGAATTTCTCTTTCTAAGCGCTGTATGTCGAGACCCAGAAGTGGGTCGTGAACATCTTTAGCGCCCTGTTGAATCATGGCAATCCGTTTACCCTCTCAAGCGGTGGCTCATAAGGGCTACCTCTCGAAGCATTCCTTCTAGGGAAGGTTCATCCGCCTCAAACCTATGGCTATGCACATGTCGGTCCCCCCATCACTACGCGACGACCCTCGATGGATGCGTCTTGTAGATCTAGTTCGCGAATTGGCTTTCATTGACGGGGGCAATGACCAAGCCTTCACATTAGCAAGCGGAAGGACATCAAGATGGTTTTTCGATATGAAACCAGTGATGATGAATCCTGAGGCTGGGCGACTAGTAGGCCAGTTGATGAACGCACGATGTGATGATATTGGAGCAGACTTTGTTGGAGGTCTTGAATTGGGAGCAGTCCCTTTGGCAGCCCTAGTTATTGCTACCGATTTCACATCTGACCGATTAGGTTTCATGGTTAGAAAACAAGCGAAAGGCAGAGGTGGCAGAAAAACAAACAATCCTCCTGGAATAGAAGGTGCATCCATTACAAACGGCGGCCGAGTAATCATCTTGGAGGACGTAACAACCACAGGCGGCTCTGCGATTCAAGCAGTGAAGAGAATCGAGCAAGACACATCGTGTGAAGTCGTAGCAGTTATCAGTATTCTAGATAGAGAAGAGGGCGGGAAAGAAGCCTTTGCAGAAGCAGGAATTTCATTTGAAAGTCTACTGGTTAGATCTGATATATCAGGGTGAATAAATTGAAACTCAACCCCAGAGATGCAGATTTGAATGGGCCAACGGCAGCCGATTCAACATCTCCTGAAGGCTTAGAGTTCCATTATGCAAATGAAGCAAAGCCGCTGGCAACACCTTGGCAGGTAGCGGTTGAAAGAGCTAAACTGGTTAGAAAGTGTAGTCTTCCAGATGGGCCAATTCTTGATCCAGCATGTGGAAGTGGGATTCAACTCGCTGCTTACTGTGCTATGCTCGGCAGGAAGGGAACCGGTATTGAAATGGATGAGGCAACCGCAATTGCAGCGAACTCCAATTTGAAAAGAGTTGCAGATCATGGCTTTGGCGAGTCTCTACTGGAATCTTCAATAATTGTCGGTGATGGAACGATTGGCGACTTACAACAAAAATTTGCTATGCTCCATCTAGACCCTGCAAGGCCTCGTAATTCTAGAACGCATGGTTTGGATGAAATGGAGCCTAAATTACCAGAAATTTTCAATGCTTGGAAAGACAACTTAATCCATGGCGAAAGAGGTCCTGCAATTCTTCTTGATCTTTCACCGAGGCTCGATTCTAATCAGCGAAAGCAAGTCGAAGAAATCGTCAATAACTTTTGGCCAGAAATAGGCAAGACATGGGTATGGACTAGTAGGGGCAGAGGTCGCGTGGACAGACTATCTCTCTGGATTGGACAACTATCAAGTCCAGATATTCCTCGAAGATTTGTTCGTATCCCTCCCGATATCAAACAAAAGCCATTGATTGTCGAAGGCGAAAAAATAGAAATTTCCGACCATAGGCGACCTCCTCGAAAGGGAGAGTATGTGAGCATATTAGATGCTGCATTGGTCGAATCTGGCCTAGCTCTGAAATATTTAGAATCTGTTTTATCCGGTCAAGACATAACTTGGAGCATTACTGAGGGCAGGCGGCCACAAATCCATCATTCAGGCCCCGTGGAATATGAGCATATTCAACAAAAGTTGCTGGTTCAAGCAACTGGAAGAATTGTAAAATTAGTCCACACGGATTTGTCTTTGGATACAATTGCACATCTTGTTGAGGCATCTCGAGATTATGGATTTGGAAAATTAACGCTTAGAATTTCAATAGATCCTAAACTTCAGCCCAAGTTGCAAGGTAGTCTTGACAGGCAACTTTCTGCCAAGGGAGGAAATCATGTCGGATTTGTTGCAAAACAACCTCATGATTCGATGCTTCTTTTGTGCCTTGAATGACAATAGGCTTTTAGCACCACGAACAGAGGCTCACAAAACCCCAATTCCGTGGCGCAGTCTCGCGAATGGGCAATCGCGGTCTTGATATAGGGGTTGTTTGTCGCAAAGTCGCTCGACATCATGTTGTACGCGTTCTACAGGTGAAATGTAATGGCAAACGATCAAGATTTGGGAGACGACTTCTC
>CAXGTB010000113.1:0-4760 GCA_964012565.1 uncultured euryarchaeote
CTGAAGATTCCTTCCAGCAATACATAGATGCTGGATGCAATCATATTTCAGTACACGTTGAGGCTGTAACTCATTTACATAGGTGCTTGACAGCAATCAGAGAGGCAGGCGCTACCGCCGGCGTCACATTGAATCCTGGAACTCCTATCGAGGCGGCACTTGAAGTGCTATCAGAACTCGATATGGTACTAATCATGAGCGTAAATCCAGGTTTTGGTGGACAATCATTTATCCCGGCAGTTGAAAATAAAATTCGTAGACTGAAACAAGCAATCGACGAACAAGTAGCAGCAGGCGGCAGGCCAGTGACAATTCAGGTCGATGGTGGCGTAAAAGCACACAATATTGCAATGTTGCGCGATTGGGGAGTTTCCAATTGCGTCGTCGGTTCTGGCCTGTTTAATGACAATGCTAGCGTCGCAGACAACCTTTCAATTATCCATCAGGCACTAGAGTGATTTCGATGCGCATATTGCTGGTTACCCGGCTGTTCCCTCTTCCAGACAATGTAGCGCGCGGTACCTTTGTTAGCGATCATGCTGAATTACTGAAATCATTAGGCCATGAAGTAAAAATCCTCAACGTACTTCCTCGTATGTTGAAGATGAATGAAGCTAGGCGCTCAACGATGGAAGGTGTCGCAAAAGCTCCAAAAACCTTCAACCACGGAGAATTCGAGGTTACTGTTAAGCGCCATTGGGAAATTCCAGATATTCCTTCATTCACCGCATTTAGTGCGTCAAGAATTAATCACAAGTGGAAGCCTGATCTTGTAATCTGTCATACATTATGGCCTGTAGCATATGCAGCAAAATCAATTGCAAAAAAACACGGAGTTCCGTGGATTGCAATCGTTCATGGACATGATTTTGATGTCGCCTTGAAAGATTACCGCTCAAAGAAAGTGGAATCACTTGCTCGTTCAGCTGACAGATTGGTCGTAGTTTCAGATTCCCTTTCTAGGTTTGATTCAATCACAATCCCTTGTCATGTGAATGTTGATGATGAGTGGCAAAAGCCGATGAAGACATTCAGGGGATTGTTTAGGAAGTCAAAAATTGACATCCTATTTCCTGCTGACCCTCGACGCCCAGAAAAAAACCACCTTCTTGCACTAAGAGTTGGAGAAGAACTCGAAACTAGAGGCTGGAAGGTTGGAATTACAACCCTGAAGAAACAACCCCGGTCTATGGTTTGGGACAGAATGCTTGCAGCAGACGTTTGCCTGATTACCTCTACAAGAGAGTCGGGGCCGCTTGTAGCAAAAGAATCGATTGTCTGCGGTTGTCCTGTCGTTGCAGTCGATGTTGGTGATATGCACACATGGATGGATGTTTGCGCAGCAGAAGTTAATGATTTGGCAAATGCTGTTGAAAGACGTTTATCAGAAGGCCAAGAGGTCACTCTTCCTGAGAATAGCCGGTTTGAGAACGTAAGAAGTCAATGGAATTCTTTGCTGGAATCAATGTGAGTAAAGCGATTAGCGCCAAGGGGCTACCAATCGATAACAGGTAGCAACATGCAACACAAAAGAGTGCTAAACCGTCACTCAATTTATCTTCGTCTCCACAAAGTAACTTTGATACTGAAAGCATGATTGAGCATCCAATCACACTCGCCCAGGCAGCCCCCATCACTCCATATTCTGGAATCAATAACCAACCAGAAACGCCCGCAGATAACACTACCAAAGTGATTAGAGAAGTAAATCGCCACGGGTTTTGTCCTGCCTGTAGGGCAACGTACCATGGTATTGCAAGTAGAGTCATAGCCCATCCCGCAAGCAGGATATCGAAAACCTCTACCGCGTCTGCATAATTCGAGTCGAAAAATTGCGGGATGGAAAATGAGACAATCAGGTGCCCTGCAACCAATCCAACAGGTAGGATTGCTATGGTCCAGTGATGGGCAACCAACATCCGGTTTCCGAATTCCTGCGGATCATCTCTCACTTCTCCAAGATAGGGGAGCAATGCAGCCCTCATTGCTTGAGGTAGCATCAAACCTGCAATCCATGCTAGTTGGGCCACGTGATACAAGCTAACATCATCGTAAGATGATAGTCCTGCTAATAGGAATTTTTCGAGCTTGGTTACATATGGCAAAATCCCTAAAGTTACAGCAAAGGGGAGTGCAGATATCAACAGCGTTTTCTTTGATTTCCACTCAGGTGGCAAATCGTCATCACCATCTCTGGCTAGCCTTTCTCCAATCCACAAAGTTCCAATTAGAGAAATGAAAACACCAATTGAAAAACCACAAGCATAAACCGTAGGTGAATCATAGTCGCTAATGAGGAAAAGTGAGTATAATCCTGTGGTAATTACCCGCTCGACTAATTTCAGAACGGACTCAATTCTTGCCTCTCCTAATGCTCTCAACATAGCCTTGTGAGGATATGACATTATGTGGCCAAATGCGACAAGAGCACAGGCCATCAAAAGCTCGATAGGAGCATCATCCCATATTGACGTGGAAACTATCGCACTTCCAAGTAAAAATGGAATTGCAATCATTGCCTGCAATTTTAGGACTCTTCTCACTGCTTGCCGACTGGCTCCTGGAGATCTTGGTACATCTCGGGCAATGATTGTAGGTAGCCCAGCATCGATGAGAATATACATGGTTGCAAAGGCATCTAGGATAACAACTAGTAGTCCATAATCAGACTGCAGTAGTGCCTTTGCTAGGATGACTTGGCCAATTAGGCCGAATATGATTGCAAGACCATCCGATGAGGCCAGCCACAGGGTATCCCGTGCTAATTTTGGCCTCCGCATGGTTCTGCCAGAACGAATCAGGTTCTAAGAGAGATTGTAGAGTGAGACGATTAGTTGAGCAAACTCATTATTTTCTCAACAAGGTTTTCTTTAGTATCCAAAACCCATGGCTTCACAACTTCAGTTTCAGTATCCTGTTTCAATCGTTGCACTCCGCCCCCGCTGACATTCAACAAAATACAATCGTCATGATTTACAGTTCCCATTTCCTTTGCTTGTATGAGTGAGGCTAAGGCGACTTTTGCAGGTGATAAAACATCAATTTTTTCAGTTTCTTCAAATATTTGTCCGGCATTCAAAGCATCACTCTTTTCGACAATGTATGTCACGCCGTCGCTTGCTTCAAGTACGTCATAAACACCTCCTTTGATCGAATAAGCAGGAGTTTCACTAAGAAGATAGTCAGAATATACTTCTACCTCTGAGTCAGGAAAGTCTCTGTCTTCAAAAGCCCTAGAATTTCTCTGCCATGCATTGTGTATAGGGCAATGTTCTGGGTTTTGTGATAAGTGTAGTTTTGCAATATCTCCTTGATAATGTCCAGAATTGATTAGCCTCTCCATCATTTCATACACACCAATCGGCCCAGGACCTCCTCCAACTGCTTGGAAGTAGTGGTCTGGCAGTCTGCCTATTTTTTCATAAGAATTCAAAATAAGAGAACCAATTCCATCCCTTCTTGCGATGTTGTGAGCTCCTCCTTCAAGTTGCCATCCCGGTAGCAACTTGCTCAATTCTTTTGCAACATCCTTTGCATCCTGATAATTTCCGTCCTTGACGACTACGACCTTCACGCTATCCATATTCATCGATTTTTGAGCCCATATTCTATTTGCATGAATATCGGCAACAACTACAATCAATGGGAATTCATCATCAGCACAAAAGTGAGTAAATGCTCTTGCAGTATTTCCAGCGGATGCACAAATCATTCCCTTACAAGAATGGTCTTTCATTCTCTGAATGGTTGGAACTGCTTCCATATCTTTGAATGATCCAGTCGGACAAATCCCTCCTTTCTCTGGCCAGTAACCATGGAATGCAATCCATAGATTAGTAAATCCAATCCTTTCACCCAATTCTTTAGCTTGGTATGTCACAGTTCCAGCGGTTTGGGAACTTATTTCTTGAGCAGGAAGCCAATCAAAATATCTCCAGACGCCCTCTGCGTCAATCGGTTTGAACTCCTTTTGGTATTCGGCCTGAATCAGTGCACTGTCTGAGAAATGCAAGGTGTATTCGTCGTCGAATTTTTCACTCGTTTCCATGCATTTTAGCGTATAATTTCCCATCTGGTAAGCACCGGAGTCAACCTGACTCATGCCTCCGTCCAGCCTCTCCTTCATAGGTTGATGGTATGGGGTATTCTATCAGACAGAGTATTAATTCTAAATCTGGCAATCCCCTCAGATTTCTTCTAATTTAGACAATGGTTGAAAGCACAGCGCCCCCTCGGACTTACTATGGTGACCTGTGAATGGCTTGAAGAAGAGATTCGCGGAGTAATCCCGGATTGCGATGTAGAAGCAATCGATTTGAATGGCACTCAAGACCATTTCCATATCCGTGTTATTTCAGAATCTTTCGATGGAATGCGCCCACTGCAGCGCCAAAAAATAATTTTGAACCACTTCAAACCATACATCCCAAGGCCAATTCATGCAATTGATATCAAGTGCATGACCCCTGCACAAGCTGAAACAGCAGGGGACACAGTATTCCATCCACATGCTGGAGGAACAGGAATCCACATAAAGAGGATTCAAAAACATCAGAATAAGGAGCGAGACGAATGAACTGGACACCTCAAGAATTGCAAGCCATAGTAAACGAACACCCGCTCGTTCTTTTCATGAAGGGCGAGCCAGGAGCCGCACAATGTGGTTTCTCAAACCGTGCTGCAGAAGTAATGCAGTCTTTGGGAGAACCATTCGCTTCTGTAAACATTCTAAGCGACCCACGCGCAATACCCTCGGTATG
>CAXGTB010000114.1:0-4756 GCA_964012565.1 uncultured euryarchaeote
GACCAATCATCGAAGACGGAGTTTTACTACAAAGACGAAATCGAGAACTGGCTTGACGAGGGCCACATGTACAGATTTACAACTGCTTGGTCACGTGACCAAGAAGAGAAAATCTACGTCCAACACAGGCTAAAGGAGCATGGTGCTGAAGTTTGGGAGTGGTTTGAGCGTGGTGCGTACTTCTACATCTGTGGGGACAAGCAATACATGGCAAAAGACGTACACCGTGCATTGATCAATATTGCAATCGACCATGGTGGAATGTCAGAGGCTGATGCAACTCATTTCATTGAGAAGACTATGATGAAAGAACAGAAACGCTACTTGCGTGACGTTTACTGATGCCATCACTTCTTATTCTTCTGAGGGAGTTGGAACAGATACAGCAGGTATGCCCTTCTGTCTAGCACGATTGATCATTATCGTAGTCCATTTTGACTTTGGTCCAGGAAATGCGACTAGATGAGTCGCATGTTCTAGCATTTTATCTCCCAAAGTAGGAGCTGCTTCGGGTCTTCCAGAATCTTGTAATCCCTTTCTAGGTTCATTCCAAGCTTCCGTGAAAATTGCTAATGGAATCGCTTGATTATCCGCCCATCTCTCGACTAGATAATCCACTCCACTTGCTCCTCCAATTATTATTAAATCTGGATAATCATTCCACTTAATCCACTGTTCCAATTCTTCTTCAATCCATTCATAATTGTAAAATCTAGAATTTCCACATATTACCAAATTGATTACTTTACCATCTCGGTTTAGGTCTCTGCCGGCCAATCTTTCGATGGTGGCGGCTCCTGTGTTTGCATCGTCGGCCATGGTTCCCAATTGTTTAGGTATCCTATAAGAAGAACGTAAGAAATGACGCTTGTTCGACTGAGAATTACAATTTGTTTCCGCAATTCGGGGATAAAATCCTTGATTTCTAGGTGTTTTCTAACCGCTTTCATCTTAGAATAGTTCTGTTTGGGGTTAAACATGGGATTCAAGCGAGTGCTGATTGCAAACCGTGGAGAAATCGCATTGAGAATACTTAGAACGCTCCGAGATATGGGCATTGAGGCTGCAATAATTCACGGCAGGGAAGATCGGTTATCACTTCCTGTAAGGATGGCAGATGTAGCTTATCCAATCATGCGAGCAAATCCTTTGGATTCCTATCTTGATATCGAAGCAGTAGTTCAGGCAGCAAAAGATCTTGAGTGTGATGCAGTCCACCCTGGATACGGATTCTTAGCGGAAAATGCTCACTTTGTAAAGAGATTGGAAGAAGAAGGAATAACGTTCATCGGCCCTGCATCTAATGTAATCACTTTACTCGGTGACAAAATCGAGGCAAGAGCTGCAATGGAAGCAGCAGGTCTTCCAACCGCAAAAGGAAGTAGTGAACCCATTTCATCCGCAGAAGTTGCAAGTGAATTAGCAGATGAAATCGGATATCCAGTAATCATCAAAGCTGCAGCAGGCGGCGGTGGTATTGGTATGCAAATCGTTCACGCTGCAAATGAATTTGAAGGCGCACTAAAGCTATGTCAAGGCCGAGCAAAGTCTGCTTTTGGTGATGATAGAGTATTCGTTGAGAAGTACATTGAAGGAGCACAGCACGTCGAATTCCAGGTTCTTGGTGACGGTGAGAAAGCGATTCACTTTGGAGAAAGGTTCTGCTCAATTCAACGCAGACATCAGAAATTAATCGAAGAAGGGCCATGGCTAAGTGATGAAAAAAGAGCAGAAGTGGGCGCTCTGGTTTGTGCAGGTGCCGAATCGGTTGGATACAAAGGCCTCGCAACTTTCGAATTCTTGAGAGATAAGAATGGAGATTTCTACTTCCTTGAAGTAAATCCAAGAGTTCAGGTTGAGCATACGGTTACAGAACTAATCACTGGATATAATCTTGTAGAGTTAGGAGTGAGAGTTGCTCAAGGTGAAAGTCTACCTCTGACTCAAGATCAAATTACAATAAGAGGACATGCAATACAATGCAGGTTGAATGCAGAAGACACGACCAACTTCGTTCCATCTCCTGGCAGGCTCTGGGAATGCCACTTCCCATCGGGGTTCGGAATCAGGTGTGACACACATGCCCATCCTGGTTATGAGATGCCGGGTTGTTTCGATAGCCTACTTGCCAAATTATTGGCATGGGGTCCAGATAGGGATTCAGCTATTCGAAGAATGAGAACTGCTTTGGATGAAACGCTGATCACCGGTGTAGACCATCTAATCCCGCTTCACCGCAGGATTATGGATGAGGAAGACTTCCTTGCAGGCGATATCACAATCGCCTATATCGACGAACACCAAGAATTACTGGGCTGATATTATGGATGTACTAATCGTTGGCAGTTTAGCCTACGATTCACTTGAAACTCCAGTTGGTTCAAGAGAAGACGAATTGGGTGGCTCTGCATCATATGGAGGCTTTTCTGCAGCCTTTCACAACAGGAAAAACCAAGGAAATGGTATCGCATTAGTAGGTGTAGTTGGTGATGATTTCAAACCTGAGCACATCGAATGGTACAAGGATTCAGGGTTAGACATTAGCGGAATTGAAGTTAATCAAGGTGAAACCTTTCGCTGGAAAGGTTCCTATCACGGAACTATGGCAGAAGCGGTAACACACGAGACGCACCTGAATGTGTTCGAGAATTTCCAACCAAAAGTACCGAGTAATCATGCGAATCCAAAGGTTCTGATGTGTGCGAATTTACATCCAAGTCTACAATCCTCAGTTCTCTCACAAGCCAAAGCTAAGCGTGTTTCAATTCTTGATTCTATGAATTTGTGGATAAATATCGCAAATGAAGAACTGCGAGGCCTCATCAAAAAAGTCGACATTCTAGTTCTCAATGATGGGGAGGTAAGGATGCTATCTGAAAACGATAATTTGATAGTAGCATCAAAGGAGGTTTTGGCGATGAAAAATGGCGGAATTCTCGTGGTGAAAAGAGGTGAGCATGGCGTCTTAGCATTACATCCAGATGGCATGATTTCAATGCCATCATATCCTACCTCTAATCTGGCAGATCCTACTGGTTGTGGAGATTCTTTTGCTGGTGCTATGGCCCAGGTTTTGTCTCAAGGCTCTGGTAAGGTTCGCTACGATGAATTGGCCGAAGCACTTGTTCATGCTACAGTAACGGCATCTTTTACGATAGAGAATTTTGGAACAGAAAGAATCCGAAATCTAACTAATGACGAGTATGAACAACGCCTATCTGACTACAGAACCATCACAAATACCTCTTGATTCCAGCATGCTCAAGAACAGGCCCTAACTCGGAAGGCCATGACAGTACTGAATATCGCTATGATCGGTAGTGATGACTTGGCAAAATCAATCGCCAAAGCGACCGACCAGCGAGACGTTCACACGTACGTTCACAAAGAGTCAGGGGCAGATGGGCCAAGGATTCTTTCATTGATTCGTCCTGCTAAAATGCCTGAAAGAATTCGTCCATTTTTCAATTCATTATGTGCCGCTCGCGTGGGCTTACTCGAAGTAACAGGAATCGATGCGACATTCGGAGAAGTATTGGTTGGGTTTTCAGCGGCTGGAATCACTAAGGGAATTTACGTGATTAATCCAGCAGAAGGTGAATGGATAGATGAAGATCAAGTCAAGGCTTTCATTGCTCAAGCCGGCTTGTCATCTTGGCAACAAAGTGGAAATGATGGAATAGAATTGCGAAGTGCTTTGTACGGTCTGATGGATGAAATTTCATCAGATTTGGAGTCAGCAAAACAAGATCCACTGGTTGTTCCAGTCGATCAACATTTCAACGTCAAAGGAATAGGACTAGTTGCCATCGGATATGTGCAATCAGGTTCAATTTCAGTTCATGATGAGTTGCACTTACTACCAGCAGAAGGGCCTGGTACTGTCAAGAGTTTACAGGTAATGGATGATGATGTTGAACAAGCAGTCGCAGGAGACAGAGTTGGAATCGCTTTGAGGAATGCCAAGGAAGAGCATCTTACTGGAGGCTCACTTGTCATTCATCCCTCAATTGAAGACAAGAACAAGGGCATATCAGTCCCACTTTCTCTGGATGAACATAAGAGGAGTTCAATTGAACTTAGTACATCTCCATTTCAAAAGCGTATTTTGGCAGTTGGTGACGTAGTTCACGCTAGTGTTGATTTGCAATTTGTTGTAGGAAGAGTAGAATCGGTGGACTCAGGGCTTGAAGTAGCATGGGACTCACCACTTTTCATCCGCAAAGAAAACCCCCCGGTTGTAATTCTGGCCCAACTCGACTCAAAGCCTAGAATTATGGGTAGTGCTAAGTTAACTCGGCTTTCTTGAACTACTACAAAGAACGACCCCTCCATAGGAGGGGAAAACGGTGGGTTCATAACCTCGGGTTCGACTTCGGCAGTTCGGGATGCATATGGACACGAGGCCAGGAGGGCTCGGTGTCAATGGAGCGGGGATAAAATTCCGTTCTTTGTCGCTGGGCGGAGTTCGCGGTAAGGTCAGGGCGACCTTAAACGAGAACCAGGTCTCATTTGAATCCCGAAATGGTCAGGCTCTAGACATTAGATTGAGTGCCATTAAGAGAGTCCACCATCATGATACAAATTTAGTTCCAGGGTGGCTCGCAGTTGTCGGTTTGATCCTTGTGTGGGTTGCATGGAGAGGAGTTACAGGGAAACTCCAAGCTCTTCTTGGCGCAGCTGGTGCGGTACTTGCAACATCACATTACATCACCAAACAGCCTACACTGATTATTGATACAAATGCTAATGATTG